>OMRK01000147.1 GCA_900313515.1 uncultured bacterium
AGATTTTGGATCGGGCGGGGAAATCGATTGTTCTGGTGAGACTAGGTTGGTTTGAGGCTGCGCTTCTAATTGAGGTACAGTAGCCGCTGTCTGACTGTTATAGATTCCTTGGTCGCAGGCTAACACATATTTGGTAAAATCTCCCATAAACATGCGCGTTATGACTTTGGCCGTAAAGACATTGTTTGAGCCTAATCCATTCGGGGTGTTCAATACATCGTTTTTTTCAGGTTCGCTCTGAACGGCCGTTTCAACCGCACTTCTAGTTACCCCAGTTGAGTTTACAACGGCAGTTCCAGCCAGTTTTCCACTCTGCTCATTATCGACACCGCCCTTTCCACCCTCCGGAAGTGGGTCGATTTTCACCGCCTGGGGGCGCACAACTATGGTGCACCTATCTCCCAACTCAAACTTATCTGAAGCCTCAACCGCCAGAGTAAAGCCGTCTTCCAAACGAGCGGAACCCTTACTGACAATCTTCCCACTAAAAATATTGGTCAATCCCAAGAATTCAGCGGTAAAACGGCTGGCTGGGTGCAAGTAAATATCCTCAGGCGTCCCCATCTGCACTATCTTACCCTTATCCATGAGAGCCAAACGGTCGGCAATAGCCAGCGCTTCCTCCTGATCATGGGTAACATAAAGACTAGTGATACCCGCTCTTTTTTGAATGGCCCGGATCTCCTCACGCATTTTTATGCGAAGCTTAGCATCCAAGGCTCCCAAGGGCTCATCGAAAAGAAGCACTCGAGGGCGAGTCACCAGAGCTCTGGCCAAAGCTGCCCTCTGCTGCTGGCCGCCAGAAAGCTGTGCAGGCATACGCTCGGCACAATCCCTCAATTCAACCAGCTTAAGGACTTCCAAAACTTCCCGCATATCTTCAGCGGTAAGGGAAGCCACCGCCGAACGCGCCAGAACAGCCAATTTGCCTAAAAATCCAGCCTCACGGTAACGGCGCGCCATAAGTCCATAGGCAACATTGTTTAAGATGTTCAAGTGTGGAAAAAGGGCATAATTCTGGAAGACCATGCCACAATCTCGACAATGAGCAGGAACGGCAGAGATATCCTGATCGTCAAAAAAAATACGTCCAGCTTCAAACGGTTCCAGGCCAGCTACACAGCGCAGGGTCGTAGTTTTGCCACATCCCGACGAACCCAAAAGAGCAAAAAGCTCGCCCTCCTTAAGTTCCAGGGTCAGGTTGTCCACCACTCGACGACCATCGTAGCTCTTTACTAGATTCTCTATCTTAACTTGACTCATTGCCTACTGCTCCGCACCAGCCTCCACCTCATTCTGCCACTGCTTGCGGATACGGTCGTAATTGGCGGACATCCATGGCAGATCCAGCTCTTGGGCCCGGTCCATAAGTGTCTCGAAAGTGATTCCCATAAGTCCTTGGGGAGGTGGCAGGTCGGGATCAATGCTGAAGAAATAACGATTGATAATCTTTTGGCCCTCATGGGAAAGGCAAAAATCGATAAACTTGCGGCCATTTTCCGGATGAGGGCAGCCCTTTATGAGGGCAATACCATCGGCTAAAACCGTGCTTTCGGGAGGCAGATACCAGGCAATATTAGCCTGCACCTGATCGAGCTGTTTATCTCCCCTCTGCTGATCCAAAAATTCCAGATACTGGTTCTCAAAATGCAAACCTATGCGTGTATCGCCGCGGGCCACCGAAAAGGCCGGCTTACCTTCACGGGTGTAACGCTTGAGATTATGGAAGATTTTTTTTAGGTATTCCCAGCCTGCTTTCTCGTCGCCATTCCTCTTTATGTAACGCTGCAAGGTACCGGCCAGAAACAGCATTGAGGTGCCGCTGTCTGAGGGATCCCACATCTCGATCTGCCCTTGCCATTTAGGATCGGCCAGCTCGTCCCAGGTTTTGGGTATCTCCGAGGGTTTTAAAACCTGGGGATTATAGCAAAACCCCTGGGAGACAACAGCCAAAGGAGACCAACGCCATTGTGGATCACGCATGGTCAGGCTACCCCGGTAAATCGGCATGTCTTTTATGGGTGGCGGAGCGTAAGGGGCCAGCAGATCTTCCTCGGCAGCGGTCATGAAGGGAATGCAACCGCCGCCACTAAACCAGACATCACCGCGTGGACTGCGCTTTTCTATGCGCAAGCGGGCTAAAATTTTGGTCGTGCTATCCAGTATTTCCTCAACCTCAATACCGGTTTTTGCGGTAAAGGCTCTAGCCAGCTCGTGAGCACAGGCATCGGGAAACGGGGTCAGGACAACCACTTTGTTAGAATTTTGGTTATTTCTAGGCTCAGGGAAATACTGAGCGCAGGCCGTAACCCCCAGTAAACATATGAAAACGGCCAGACAGGCCAATAATTTACGCACTGCCTCAACGGATAAAGCTAGTGGAAACCTTGGTTGTATCACGTTTCGGCTGCACAGCGCCGGGAGCCAGCTTATTCTTGAGCATAGCCGCCATATTTACGGCCAGATTGCGCAAAGTCTGCAGGCCCTCCAAATCCTGAACTACTTCTTCAGGAGTGTTGCCGTGCACAGAGTTCCAGTACTGACCACCCGCCACCTGACAATTGCGCACGGTAAAGTATTTGTTGAGTCGATCAAAGGCGGCACTGGCTCCGCCGCGTCGGCAACTTACCACCGCAGCACACACTTTGTCACTGAGCTGAGGACTAGCAAAGAAAGCACGGTCCAAAGCGGCACAGAAAGCTCCGTTAGGGCCTGCGAAATAGACCGGGCTACCTAAAACTAAGCCATCGCACTCTCGCATCTTTTCCATAAGGCTGTTGGCTATGTCGTCATCAAAAACGCATTTACCTATAGTGCGACACCTGCGGCAACCAACACAACCCCGGATGGGCTGGTTACCAATCTGAAAAATCTCCGTCTCCAGCCCCTCTTTCTCAAAGATCTCGGCCATATGCTGCAAGGCCGTAAAAGTGCAACCCTTAGGTCTGGGACTTCCGTTAACTAATAAAACCTTCATCTCTCTACCTCACACCACGCCCGGTTACTCCAGTTCTATCAGCCCATCTACGACAGTCTGTATAAAACGCTCCCCTAAGTTTTTCCCAGAAAAGCTGTAGTAAGCCCCATTTTTCCAATTACCAATCCAGTGAGCCCGGAACTTAACTCCCTCTTCGGAACCATCGGGATAGACCTCTGCCTTGCCGCCACCATAGAGAAAATTACTAAACTCCACCTGCTTTTCGCCCGGCATGATATCGCCTACCCCACCATTACAACCGTAAATTTGGGCCTCACCACCCATGCCGTTGGAATAGGTAATCACATAGGAAGCCCCCACCGGTGAATCCTTATCCACCTCAAGGCTCACAAACTGCAGTTCATCATCCATACCCATGTAGTAAAAAGCTGGGAATGGAAGAGATCTGAGCTGATTCATCTGCTCTTCATTCATATAAAAAACCGCCCTAGTAACATTCTCTGCTCAATCTCTTTAACAGAGGCCTTGAAAATTCCCCCAACCGCAGTTCTTTGTTACTGCGGTTGAGGCTTAAGGGACATTCTACAAATTCAGATTATTTATCCAAGGATAACCACAGTAGGTACCGATTTTGTTTGCCTCCGATTGATCGTGAACGGTATTTTCATTCACAGTCACAAGCAAGGTAGGGGGAGTTGTACTAGTATCAAGGAAGGAGTTTCTGAGAGCTTCTTCGCTCAAATTGCTGTACCCCACCACGCCTCCTATATACGTAGAGTTAGTAACGTATTCCATAGTACACGAGACTGAGTTTTCGCCGGATAATTTGAGAGTAGCTTGAAGGTGACCTATAAAGCCACCACTCCCTTTGCTGCTCGAACTGCCGGAGTCCGGAGGAATCGAGAGAACTCCATTGACCGCACAATTTTTTATGGTGCACTCATCACTGTCACTTAAGCCACAGTAATATACCAATCCTCCCAGATATGCGTTGGTGGTGAGCGTACCATTAAAGGCACATCCTGACAGATTCACAATACCATGGCTGAAATATCCCATCATACCGCCGCACCATTGGCCACTAATCTGGCCGTTAACCTTACAACCGCTGATCGTTGCTTTAGCACCTCGATGATCATACATCTGCCCTAACATACCCGCGCAGTACTGCGTACTAAAACACTCGCCGGCCGACTCGCATTTACTGATCTCCAACTTGCCAAAGTTCTCACAAACTAGTGCCGAGAGATAGCTGGAACAGAAGGAGCAGCTGTCCGCCAGCTTAACATTCTTAATAGTAGTATCATTAACGTTGTCACCTACGATGCCAAACAACCCGCTTAAAGCATGAGAGCTACTCGCGTCAACGGAATTGCAGACAACATTGGCAATGCTGAAGCCACCGCCGTCGTAGGTACCTATGAACTGCGAGCTTTCACCGCCAATCGGCTGCCAGCCGTAAAACCAGCCGTAGCTACCGACTTCTTCACCATAGAAGCGCGCCTCGGTATCTATGTCTGTGCGCTGGGCACTTATTTGAGTGCCAGTATCACTTTTTTCAATGGTAACAGTATTGATGATACCACATGAACCGGCAAAATCGATGTCGGCTATCTGCACAAACGAACCACCTTGTAAATGGTGGCGCACATTGTCTAAATGGCGCGGATTAGCCACTTTCATATCGGTCCCAGCAGTGTATGCGCCGTTGGCGAACTCATTGTCGTTTACATCTAAGTTGAGCTCACCACCTGCAGTTTCCTGAGGACTAGCGTAATCCAGCCATTCAAAGGGGATGCCATCTTTCAGCAGAGTTACAGAACTTACAGCAGCCTCACCGCCTGCAGCTTTAAAAATGACTGTACATGAGCCGGTATTCTTATTGAAACTCAAATCGGCAGCACCAAATTTCTTATCGAGACCGTCGTTGTACAGCACTTTAGCTGTTACCTTCTCGGTATTCATCGCATAAGCGTTAGTCAGGTTCAGTGTTACCGCATCTCCCTGCACCCAATCATAAAGATTTAACGTTGCCTCCTCTCCCGGATTCAGCTGTGGGAATCCCTCACCCTCAGCCGTGATTTCGTCAACCACCTGACCTTCATTATTCAGCCACTCAACTGTGGCCTTGGATGTATTCAGAGGCACCTGAGCCAACAGCACATCCGGTACGGGCACATCATCGATATTAGCAGTGACAACCTCTTTGGCCAATTCACCGTTAGCGCCGTACAGCGAGGCGCGGTATTGGATGGCTGCGGTAGGAACGCTAACGCTGCCGCAAAGTTTCACGGTCAACTTGCTACATTGTTTCAACGGAGCGTCGTTTTTAACGACAATATCTAATTTACCGCCCTCAGTCAGTTCTAGTTTAGAGGTCGTACCAACTGAAACTAACGAATCGTCGTCAGCCAGACAGCTAACGCGTAAGCACACCACATCCAGAGGAACATCGGTCAGCTCCACCGTCTGCTGGGCGCCCAGCATCTTTTCGTCTTTGTCGGCCGACCAAGGTTTGTGGGTAGATTCCACTGTGCATTCGGCATCGGTGTACCCCACAATTTTGAAGGATTTCACCGTGATACCCACATTGCTGCCGTCGCTGTCAGCCAAAGACTCCGCCAGCTCAAAAAGGAAATTCACAGAGGCTGGAGTCGTTGGTGTTGGTGAAGGTGACGGCGTTGGAGAAGGCGTTGGTGTTGGTGTTGGGGAAGGCGACGGCGTGGGAGAAGGCGATGGTGTCGGAGAAGGTGATGGTGTGGGAGAAGGCGACACCGCTTTGACAATGACTCCCTCGTCAGAGATAAGCTCATTCTCCGCCAAGCTCAGTACAAATACCGTTTCACCCTCAGCTTGAGCAACATATTTAGCCGCGTCGGTTTCTGTGGCCGCTGTATAGGCAACAACGCTTTCGTCGACCGGCTCCAAGACCGTTACAGGAACTTCCAGACCGCCTGCAGTTTCCGCCTTGGCGGCGGGGTGGAGCTCATCGCCAACCATGCATTCAAAGCGCCTGCCATTCTGAGCAGTATCAGACACGTAGAAGAACAGTTCAGGTTTACCCACTGCATCTCTATCGGACATGAAGTAGTGATATCGCCCCTTTACCAAAGAGATAGCGTATATTTCAGCTTCAAAACCAGGGGCATCGCTACTAAAGGTGAAGGCCAGCATGGTAGCTTCTCTGGGGACTTCAGCCTCGGCCAAAACATAGATGCCTGATCTAGACATATCGGCGATAGAACTATGCAGCAGAGAAGCACCTTCTAAGATATTGCCATCAGCATCGTAGGCGACCACATCGGCAGTCGTAGCTGCACCAGAGACCTTACCAACGGCTTCCTGCATGAAAAGATATTTAACTCTAATTAAGGACGCCTGGCCAGCGTTACTATCTGAGTCGGCACATCCACCCACAGCTAAAAGCATGAGCAGACAGAGCGAACTTAGCATAAGCGCATAAAAGCACTTCCGTTCAATGATAAATCTTCTTAATGCAGTCATCCCTTCACCTCCACAACCTAGTATGTACAATAAAAATGGAACTAAGCCTTCTAAATCCAAGCATAATCTCTGTCTGAACCAAGATCACACGTTAAGAATTGTCATTCCTTCCGACAACTGCTACATGGACTCATAGATTGAAAGTTCCAGCGGCCACTTCTTGTTCTTTTCTCTCACTCAGCAGTTGACAAAGTGCTTTCCAACAGTTAGAATACTTGCGTTCGCCGGGGTAGCTCAGTGGTAGAGCAGAGGACTCATAAGCCTTTGGTCGCGAGTTCAACTCTCGCCCCCGGCACTACGTTTCGGCCCAGCTTTTTACGAGCGGGGCTTTTTTGTTTTGCGCCATGCTCTCACCCGCTGCTCAAAAACTGAGTGATCTTTTAGAAAGCCGGGGCCTTGCAACCCGCCGTGAGCGTTGTCTTCTGGCCGTTTCCGGTGGCAGCGATTCCACAGCGTTGGTTCGTCTCTTTGCCGAACTACGTCCATGGTGGGGTTTTAGACTTTACGCTGCCCATGTAGATCACAATATCCGCGCCAATTCGGTGCATGATCGCACTTTTACAGAAGCACTCTGCCAAAGCCTTAACATACCATGTTACGTGAAAAGCGTACCAGTCAAAAAGATAGCCGAACAGCACGGTCTTTCCCTAGAAGAAGCTGGTCGTAAGGTTCGCTATAGTTTTTTTGCCGAGCTTTGGGAGAGACTTGGCCCATTTTCGCTTTTTACAGCCCACACCGCTGATGATCAGGCAGAAACAGTGTTGATGCGCTTAATGAACGGCACCGGTCCGGCCGGGCTAGCCGCTATCAGGCCGCTCGGTTACTACAAGCCCTCAAGATTCAGCAGCTATTTCCAATCAGTCGGCCAACGATGCGCCAAGCAACCGTCTGAGATTCTGGCCGCGCATAAACCTTCACCATTTGAAGCCACCCCTTCTGCCCACAACATTGAACAGGCGCATTACAAAATAGTCAGGCCCCTACTCTCTTTCAGTAAGGAGGAGTTGCGCCTATACCTAGGAAGTTTAGGTCAAGATTGGTGCGAAGATGAAACTAATCATGTAGCCGATGCCCCCCGCACTTATGTGCGCTTAAAGCTCATCCCTCAGCTACAAAAGTGGAATACGCAAGTAGTGGAGGCTCTGGGACGTTTGGCCTCTAGTGCCCAAGAAGATGAAGATTATTTTACGCATCAGATCGATCTTCTTTGGCAACAAGGAGCACACTTGTTGGGTGATGTTCCCGAAAACGGTCCAGCTCTTGCGCACGCTGCTGGCCGCACGCTGAGAGAAACGACTGATCCTCTCAAGGCTAAGCCCGCCAGAAACTCTTTAAATCCCAAGGCTTACCGCAATCTAATTACACTACCAAAAAGTCGAATCGGTTACGGTTTTAAGCGTGCCTTTCTTGCCAGTCTTCCCACCAGTCTGCGCAAACGCCTTTGGCGCAGAGCTTGTCAGGAGGTTCTGAGCCTCACTCCCAGCCCAGAGCAAGGCTCTAATATAGTTCAAGCCTTGAGCATCGGCCCCAAGGAGGGCACCACTTCGGCTTCAAATATCGCGCCGCCATCAAGTCCGCTAATTGAAGTTGAACAAAAAGATGGCCCAACTTCTACTTTGGAGGATTTAAATAACGGACTCCAGGCGCTGGAGTGCGTCCACTATCAATCTTTAGAAAACTTTTTAACTCTACCCAACGGCAAATGTCTACTTCTGCCTAGCCAGTTGCAGCTAGCCTGGCACAATGATCTAGCCGAATTAACTAGGCAATCGTCCTGCCCCCTGCCGGTTGTCCCCCCTGCCCATACAATTCCTCTCCCGACTTTACCTCAACTCAACTTGGATGTTCCTCCTTTGGTGTTGGACTTTCCCGGCTGGCATCTGCGTTTAATATTAAGGATGGAAGCAAAGAGTCAGTATCCCCAGGATTACAAAATCTGGCTAAGTTCGAAACGTTTTGTGGAATGTTGGCAGAAAAACCAAGCCTTCACCATGCGCCCACGCCTTCCGGGAGACAAAATTTTCCCAGCGGGAGGGTGTGGTCGGCAAAAATTAAAAAAGATTATGCAGGGGGAAGCCATCCCTCAAGAAGAACGCGACCTCATTCCCCTTTTGTGCTGCGGTCAAGAAGTTATTTGGGCCATAGGCTTTAAGGCCAACCAGATCTTCTTAGCTCAAGCCGGCGAAGTTGAAGTTGTGAGCCTGCAGGTTTTAACTCTTCCCCAAGAAGAATAAGTGGACGTTGAAGAGGCTGAAGGTTTGCCGAAGATAGATCCGCGAGCTAAGGCTTAGGCGCAACTTAATTAGCCCTAAGAACAGCTCCCCGATCTTCCTGATATAGCTGAAGCTTTTCAGGATTGAAGCTCTCTGAAAGGATGCATAAAATATGGAAACTCTCACCACCCTTATTTCCGAAGCGGAGCTTCAGAAGCGTGTCCGTGAGCTGGCTGAACAGATAAGCCGAGATTATGCCGGCCAGACCGTGCACCTGCTGGCCGTGCTGCGCGGGGCTGTGCCCTTTTTGACCGATCTTTCCCATCAGTTGGCTTTAGACGTTACCTTCGATTTTTTAAGCGTAACCCGTCAAAAAGATACTAACCACGTGCGCCTGCTCAAGGATCTTGACAGCCCAGTAGAGGGTCGCCATATTCTCATAGTTGAAGACATCATCAACGAAGGCGAAACCCTGAACTATCTGGTCAAGACCCTCTCCCTGCGTGCTCCCCAAGATATAAAAATAGTGACCATCTTTGACCGTCCCAATAAGCATAAGGGGAAGATCCAAGCTGACTACGTGGGGTTCAATTTAGACGATGATCAATTTGTGGTCGGCTACGGCCTGGATTATCAGCAACGCTATCGTAACTTGCCCTATTTAGCGCATCTAAAAATTGAGTAAATTAGCTACTGCCCACCAAGAACAGCTCGCAGGCTAAAACAAAACTCACCTTAAAAAACAGGCGTTTCAAAAGGCCATTAACCTAGTTTTTGCGAAGGTCGGGCCAGTGAGGGAGCCTTCGGAGCTCTCCATCTAAAATTTGAAGGAAATGTATTTTGCCTAGATATTTCAGACAACTAGTAATTTTCATTATTCTGGGCGGCCTTCTGCTTCTGATAATGGACAGCTTGGGCACGTCACGTGATACAGAAGAGCTAAAATTCAGCGAATTTGTAGAGGCAGTAACCAACAACAAGGTGGCCTCGGTGGTAATACGCGGCGATCACATCGATGGCAAGTTCGTCTCCCCGCAACAGCCTGCCGATCCTAATTCTGCCATTGAAAAGCGCACCTACACTGCTTTCACTACCAGATTCCGCACAGGCATGGATCCTTCCCCCGAATCTCTCCTTCTGGCCCATAAGGTCAAGGTTTCCGTAGAAGAAAACAGTTGGGATAACTGGTGGGTGATTCTCCTCAATGTTGTTCCCATCATTCTGCTTATCGGCTTTTTCGTCTTTATGAGCCGCCAAGCCAATAGCGGCCCAGGCCAGGCCTTCGGATTCGGTCGTTCCAAACACAAGGCCGTCACCGGCGATAAAATCACCGTAAACTTTGACGATGTAGCCGGTGTTGAAGAAGCCAAGGAAGAGCTGGAGGAGATCGTCGATTATCTGAAATATCCGGCCAAATACAAGGCTTTAGGCGCTCGCATCCCCAAAGGTGTCCTACTTCTGGGCGGCCCCGGCACCGGAAAAACCCTTTTAGGCCGGGCAGTGGCCGGTGAAGCCGGTGTGCCTTTCTATTACATAAGCGGCTCCGATTTTGTGGAGATGTTTGTGGGCGTAGGTGCCTCGCGCGTTCGTGACCTATTTGAACAAGCTAAAAAGACCGCTCCCTGCATTGTTTTCATGGACGAAATCGATGCTGTAGGCCGCCAGCGCGGCACTGGTTTAGGCGGCGGCCACGACGAACGTGAGCAAACTCTTAACCAGCTTCTGGTGGAAATGGACGGTTTCGACACGGCCCCCAACTCTTCACCGGTGATAGTCCTGGCAGCCACCAACCGCCCCGATGTCTTAGATCCCGCCTTGCTGCGTCCAGGCCGCTTCGACCGCCAAGTAGTGGTAGACCGCCCCGACATTGCCGGGCGTCTAGCCATCCTTAAAGTTCACAGTCGCGGCAAGCCTCTCGATGAAGATGTCAATCTGCGCGAATTGGCTCAGCGTACTCCCGGCTTCTCCGGTGCCGATTTGGAAAACCTCCTCAACGAAGCAGCCCTTTTGGCCGCCCGTCGCAAGGAAGATGTTATCGCTATGTCCGATTGCACCGAGGCCATAGATAGGGTTATGATGGGACCGGAGCGCAAGAGCCGCATTATTTCCGAAAAAGAGCGCCGTGTGACCGCTTACCACGAGGGCGGCCACGCCTTGGTGGCCCGGGCTATTCCCGAGGCCGATCCTGTACACAAAATCACCATTCTTCCACGTGGTCAGGCTCTGGGGGTCACCTCCATAGTGCCCGATCAGGATCGCTACAATCGCACCCGCTCCGAAATCCTGGCCAGTATAGCCGTATTCATGGGCGGCCGCGTAGCCGAAGAGGTAGTCTTTGACGAGATCACCACCGGCGCTTCCAACGATATTGAACGCGCCACCGCTCTGGTTCGCGACATGGTCTGTCGTTATGGTATGAGCGACACCATAGGTCCAGTCACCTATGGACATAAGCAGAGCCAAGTCTTTTTAGGCCGCGACCTCAACGAGCAACGCGATTACTCAGAGAACACCTCTCAGGCCATCGATCGCGAAGTACACAAAATTTTGTCGGAAGCCTACGAGCGTGCCCGCACCATTTTGGAAAAGCATCGTTCCGATTTGGATACTTTAGCGGATCTGCTTATGGAGAAGGAGCTGGTGGAGGGCCCAGAACTGGACAAGCTTTTCGGTCCAGCGGCTTGTGATCTCAAGCGCCAAGAGGAGGCTGCAGCCAGCGGAGCAGACAATTTAGAGATCACAGATGAGCAAGACGATGACGATTGCCAGGAGTGCGTAGATAGCAACGGCGAAAATGAATCTCCCAAGCAGGTGGGTTTGACAAAGGAACAAGACGAAGATGTTCTTGAACCGGATAGCTCAACCGATTCCTCCGATGGAGACGAGTTTGCCGCCCTTAAGCGCTGGCGGCGCATGCGGAAGCTTTGGGAACTTCACAAGCGGTTCGATTCATCAGAAGATAGTGAGCCCAAGGCCAACGAGGATAGCGAAAGTAGTGTGGACGATTGAGATGAAAAACGACCAATCGGATAGTTAGAACCTGGAACTAAGGGAACATTTTCCTATGGAAGATAAGTCAAAATTAAAGCCGCTTTCTTCACCTCATGACAGTGGCAGCTACAATAGGGTGGATGTGCTCAGCACTGTTAAGGATATAGCCTCCGGCGCGGATCAGGATGCCGATTCCGATTCCAGTGGGGAGCAAGTCTCGGTTAGTCCCTCCAGTAAAGAGTCGGCTGGAGTTAGGGCGGTGTCCAGTTCCAACCAATCTGCCCCTCTTCCGCGCTTGCCAGAAGCGGACTCGAAATCTTCCGAGGTGATAAATCCTCCTCCCGATCTGCCATCTTCTGTTAGTGACAGCGGCGAATTAAGAGCGGTAAAACCATCTCACAAGTTTTCAAGAGGTGGTAGTTCCATGTATGCCAGCGCCATGCTCAACCCAGGGACAGCTAAAATTGTTAAGACTATCCCTAAGGTTGGCGGAATACATACCCCCATCTCTCCCGACGAAGCCAAAAAGACCAAGGTCGAGCAGGAGAAAACTATGGGCAAAGTCATCCATTTGCCCCAAAATGAACGTCTGGAAGAAGAGAACAGGATCAAAACAAATTACTTGTCGGCAAGCATGACCTTAGTTTACCTGCTCTTCATGTTCCTGTTCATGGTGACTCTGTGCCTGACCTTCTTATGGCCAGAGTACCTGCCCAGGCTTGGCTTAAATTACGCGAGTAGCTCCGTTCTCATGCTTGCCGAAATAGCCGTACTACTGCTGGTTAGTAGCTCGCAGGTAACTTTTTCTGTGTACTTTCGCTGGGCAGTCTTGTTGGGAGGTCTCCTGGTAACCACTGAGGCATTGATCATGTCCTACTTCTCCTAGACAGATGTGCGTCACCTGCGAAGGGGATATTTGGCAATGGGCCTGCGAATAAGGTCCTTAATGTTTAAAAAAATGAAAAGGCCAGGTAAGAAGCCGTGATTGTAGTGAGTGATACTAACAACATTAAGCCCGACAGCATCAATCCGCTGGCGACAAACATAAGCCGGGTGCTGGTATCCAGCCAAGATATCCAAAAACGCATAGAGGAGCTAGGAGCACAAATTTCTAAGGATTATGCCGGCCAAAGCTTAGTAGTAATTGGAGTCCTCAAGGGGGCCTTTCCCTTTATGGCCGCCCTGATTAAGCATATAACGGTGCCAGTTGTAATCGACTTTGTAGCTGTTTCCTCTTACGAGGGTACTTCTTCTACCGGTGTAGTACGTTTTCAAAAAGATGTGGAAGAACCTTTGACGGGCCGCAACGTGCTAGTAGTTGAGGATATTGTCGATACTGGACTAACTCTGCACTACTTGATGAATACCCTGCAGGTGCGTGACCCAAAAAGTTTAGAGATCTGCTGCCTAGTGGACAAGCCAGCCCGTCGCAAGATAGAAATAACTTCCAAGTACATCGGATTCACTATTCCCGACCGCTTTATAGTGGGATTTGGCATGGACTACGAAGAGCATTACCGCAGCTTAGATTTTATCGGCATCCTTTCGCCCAAGGCCATAAAGCCGTAACAGCTTACCGGTTCGAGTCGACGCAGTATCCCCGCCCACCAAGAAGCCCGGGAAATGTTTGTGCGCACTCAGCGTTTCGAATTTCTGAGCTGTCCCGGGAAGGCACAAAAGGAAAGAAGAGGTGCCACCGTAGGGGGGGTGAACGGTGTCTTCCTCTTCTCTTCATCTATCATACAGTATAGAATAATCTTTGTCAAGGCACTTTTTCACTTTAAGAAAAAAATCTGACTTAATTAGCCTGTAAATAGATTTTAGAGCATTACAGAGAAGGAATGGATAAGTGCTGAGAAAACAGCCAACTAACTCAAGGTTTTTGCCTAAAAATAGTAAAATAGCTCCGGAAATGTTTTACCTATCCCCCATGTGTAACAAAAAAGAGCCGTTCGAACGGCCCAATTGTAGCATACGAACGCTAGCCCAAAACGTACTTATCTGGGGTACAGCCTGGATATTTTTTGTGGCAGTTTTTTTGTTCTTTGCGGCTGAGCGGAGTTATTCTGGCCCTCTTTCCGAACTGATAATTTTTAGTTGTAAACCGTACCGCTATTTTCAGCTTTACTGTGTGCGCCCTGATGGACGTGATCTGCGCCAGATAATCAACATAAAAAGGGACTGCCGCGATCCTAATCTTTGTGCCAAAAACAATGAACTGCTTTTCAGTATGTTTACCCAGAACACCTGGAACATTTACCAAACCGATCTCAACGGAAGCTACGTAAAAAGGATCACCTCAACGAATTATGTAGATCGCCATCCGGTCTGGTCACCCGATGGTCAGTATATAGCCTTCGATACCACTCGCTGGGGAGGCTGTGAATTGGCCGTAATGAAGGCGGATGGAAGCGGTGTTCGCCGCCTCACCCATAACGCGCTCCTCAATGCCTTCCCGGTGTGGTCGCCAGATGGACGTAAACTGGCCTTTGTTAGTTGGAAAAGGGGACATGGCCACATTTACGTCATGGACATGCAGACCGAGCGGATCAGCATCATGACCAAGAATTACTTGACCTGTGTTACTCCATCATGGGCGCCTGACAGCGAGCATCTGGTATTTTTGGGGCGCAGTTATTTCGGCCATTTCTTGGCCTACATGAACGGAAATCAGAAACCCCATGAACTGCGCGAATTTACCGAGCATGCCTCCTATCCAGCCTGGTCTCCAAATGGTCAGCAAATTCTCTTCAGCGATTCTGGAAAGGGTTTTAGCCGTCTAACTCTCCTGGATCCACAGACCGGGCAAACCACGCCTCTTCTGGCTGACTTACCAGCTCCAGCTTACGATTTGGTCTGGCAGAAAAAAACCAAAACCTGGCAGTGAATGTTTTCACATCTTAGCTTAACAGCCTACCGGCCCAGCATGACTTTCGCGCTTGTACATAACGCTTAATGCAATACGCTGACCCTGCAGGCTAGTACGGAATCTTTTTCACACCTTCGAGTGCAACACCATCCAACAAACCTGCAAGCTAGTACAGGGCTAACAAAGCCTTGCGCAACAGTTCACTGGCCGCTTCTGTCTGTTCCTTGATGGACATTTCACTGTTTTTCTGCAGGGGCGGCAGCATCAAGGGGGGGCCAAAACGAATCTCTTTAAATGCATAGTGGATCCATTTGGCTCGGCGCGGGAAGAACTTATCGGTGCCAAAATGAACAATAGGATAAATGGGGACCTGGGCCCGCATCCCCAACGTAGCCACTCCCGGCATCAGAGGCCCCAGGCTATTTGGATCGTCGTTAAGCCGACCTTCGGGGTACATCACTACTGCTTCACCTGCTTTAAGAAGCTTGAAGCACTTCCTGAGAGCCTTAGAGTCGTTGTGGCCTCTCTGAACGGGGAAGGCCCTAAGAAAGCTGATTAACTTATTAAAATAAGGTATCTCAAAAAGCTCACTGGCAGCCATGTAGTACAGAGGGCGCGGAACGGTAGCTAAAAGCAACAATGGATCGGATAGACTCACATGATTGCAGGCCAAAATAGCCCCACCCTCGAGAGGAATATTCTCCGAGCCGGTAACCTTAAGGCCTCCCATAATCTGCAATATACACCTGATCGTCAGATGCAGAGGCTTAAAAACTACATGTTCATAAAGACCCATATCCTAAAACATCCATTTTATCTTCAACTGGACTCTTAACCTCCACTGGTTCTCAACCTGCAACCCAACAGATTACCAGCCTTTGAAACCTATGTCGAAACCAGCTCACTCCTCCCAAACATTACAACTACTTTCCACTACCCTTAGATTTTAACACAAAAAGAGCAATTTCTGGAGTAGCGCCAACCCTGAAAGGAACCACACTTTCTCCCAATCCTTTGCTTATATATACTCTATACGGCGTCCCTTTCGCCCAGCCACACAAAAACCTATCCGGATAACGGGTAGAAATTCCTACAGGTTTTCCCCAGGGCAGAATCATTTGTCCCCCGTGAGTATGGCCGGTTAGCATGCAATCAATTCTCAAATTTTCCCCCCCGGGATAGGCCTCAAGAACAGCATCGGGATTGTGACACAACACCAGACACGGCATTTTAGTACTCACATCTCCCAAAGCCTTCCTAAAGTTACAATCCCCACTCCCCAGGTCCCCCACCCCGGCCAGACAGAAACCTTCCTCTGGCTCACTATCACACTTCTTCCCAGTTTTATCAAAAAAAATTCTTTTGTTGTCCAGCATTATCATACCACCCGCCTCACAGGAGGTAGCTGCCCTTTCCCTACCTTGGGAATGATCGTGATTACCCAGCACCCCTACCAGAGCAACCCGAGGCCTAAGCTGACCCAGCCATTTCGTCAGATCGCAATAGTAAGCACTGGAACCTAAAACATAATCTCCTCCTCCCATAATTACATCCGGTTCCAACTCATTGATAAGCTGGATCGCCCGCTCAAGATTTTTACTACTGCTGTAAAAACCGATATGAACATCGGTAAAAAATACCAGGCGAAACCCCTCTAAAGCTCTAGGCAGGCCCTCCAGCGGCAGCACATAAGCGTTCACCTGATAGGAGCCTACCTCCCGACGCAGGAGGTGCCAGCTAGCCACAACAACCAATAGTAACAATATTACAAAAACGGCTAGTTGTCGGCT
>OMRK01000043.1 GCA_900313515.1 uncultured bacterium
TCAGTAGCAGTCTTCTTGCGAGTACGTTTGGGGGTAGCCGGAGCATCTGTGTCGGCAGGAGCGGCTTCTTTGGCTGCCCGACCGGCCCGGGGTGCGAATTCAAACTTGTAACGGCCCGTCTGCTCACTTAAGACCAAATATCCCTTGAAAGGCTTGTTAAACTTAGAAATAAACCCTTCCAAAAGCTCCGTGCGACCGTTGGTTAAAAGCGTTTGCAGCTCCTCGTGACTTATCGTCCTCTGGCAGACTATGCGAGACATAGAAAAGCCCTTTTTGTGGGAGCCATTGAGCACACATGTTTGCTCACAGTGATAATCGGTACTAGTTTCAACAACATGGCAATTTCGATCGAAAGGACAGAGGCCCAAAATATCATTGCTCACCGGAAGTTCAATATCGGACGCTCCCACCGTATCACCGTTTTCCGTCTCTAAGTTCAAACTTCCATCCTGCCAACGAAGTCTGGCCCGATAGGTTCTGTTCCCACTGCCCTTAAAGCCTTCTAAAAGTTCCGTCTCACCATCGGCCAAAAGTTCCCGCATGGTTCGAGTATCTAAATAGCGACCGTTATTTTCCTTCCAAACAATAAAACTACAAGCATCGTCAGCTCGACCATGATTAGCCTCACATGCGTAAAAGCGCATCCGTTCGTAAACCTGGTGCTTGTGGCAGATTGGGCAAAGTCCCAGGGGTTCATCATCGGCATAAATCTGCTCATACTCGAAGGCCTTGGTCTTGTCGACAATATCTTTGGTGTAGTCGATAATCTCGTCCATGTACTTCCTACCTTTGTAGGTGCCATGCTCTACTTGATTGAGATTGTACTCCATCTGCCCGGTAAGCTCTGGAGAGGCCAAACGCTTGCAATCGATGCGTTTGAGGATATCGATCAAAATTATACCCTTGGTAGTGGTTTTTAGGGCTTTATCGGCACGCTCAATATAACCGCGAGCTAGCAAGGCCTCGATAATTTCCGCTCTGGTAGCCGGCGTGCCTAAACCGGTATCCTTTATAGCAGAAGAAAGATCCTCATCCTCCACCTGTTTTCCAGCATTTTCCATAAGGCTCAACAAGCGAGCCTCGGTAATTCGGGCCGGAGGCGTAGTGGTTTCGTCCTTTAAGCTGACCTCTGAGACCTTAGCTGCGGAGGGCCGACCTCCAACATTTATAAGCTTAGGAAGAACATCGTTTTCTTCTTTGCCCTCCTGACCGTAAACCGCCTTCCAACCTTTTTCGCTAAGATAACTAGCACGGGTGCGGAAGTGGAACTGTTCATGACTAGGAGTCTCAACTACCGTTTCTCGGTCGATATCCACCTGAATGGCCTGCGGGAAGAAGGCCGCCAAAAAGCGACGTACGATCAGGTTGTAAATGCGAGCCTCATCGTCACGCAAAGACTTACTCAGACGCTGACTGGTGGGAATAATGGCAAAGTGATCGGTGATTCCCTTATCATCAAAGATTTTGCCAAAATTGAGAAGCTTGTCGCTCTTTAAAAGCTGCTCGGCACTCTGAGCGTAAAGATCAAAATTGAGGAAACCTTCGCTGGCGCGCCCCTTGTAAGTGGTGAAAAGCGAAAAGAGCTGCTTGACCGTGCCCACGTAATCGCTAGGCAGGCATTTAGAAGAAGTGCGCGGATAGGTGATGAGCTTATGGCTTTCGTAAAGGCGTTGAGCAGCTGCCAAGGTATTTTTGGCAGACATGCCAAAGCGCCTATTGGCCTCACGCTGCAAGGTGGTAAGGTCGAAAAGACGGGGCGCAGCGATGGACTTAGGAGTGCGCGTCTCAGAAACCAGGCCCACCTGCCCCTTAACCGTTTCCATAATGCGCTTAGCTTCCACCTCATCTAATATCCACTCATCACGCTTAGGAGCATCACCTGCCTTGTCACACTTAGGGTCGAAATAGGTACCCTCATACTGGTGGGGAGGCGTGGGATCATCGCTTTCCTGAGGTAGATCGAACTGAGCTTTCAAACGCCAGAATGGCCGAGAGCGGAACTGTAGGATCTCCAACTCGCGACTCTGCAGCATAGCCAGGGTGGGAGTCTGTACACGTCCAGCCGACCATGAGTTTTTCTCCTGACGGTGTTTAAGGCGACGCGTAAGGGCCCGGGTGGCATTCATACCTATGAGCCAATCAGCCTCGGAACGACATTGGGCGGCCTGGTAAAGGTTTTCATACTCCTCGCCCGGCCTTAAGTCATCAAAGCCATGGCGAATGGCCTCGGGAGTCATAGACTGAAGCCAAAGACGCAGAATAGGCTTTTTGGACTTGCAGAACTTAACCAGCTCACGGAAAATCAATTCACCTTCACGACCAGCATCGCAAGCGTTAACCAAATAATCCACATCCTTGCGATTCATAAGCTTTTTGATGGCGCGGATTCGGGAAGTACACTTATCCTTGGCCTTAAGTTCAAACTTATCGGGAATAATAGGCAAATCCTCAAGCATCCAAAATTTGTACTTAGGATCTATCTCATCGGGCGGAATAAACTCCACCAAATGGCCCACGGCCCAAGTTATTAGGTAATCCTCACTCTCTAAGTATTCCTCTTCATCGTGAAAACCGCCCAAGGCTTTGGCCATATCGCGGGCCACGCTGGGTTTTTCGGCAATAACTAAACGCTTAGACAAGTAAAGAACCCTCCTGTATTCCATTAAACAACTGAAAGGCAGCTTCTAAAGAGCGGCCCGAGCGTAACTAGAGTAAGACGGCCATTTCTTAATTAACGAAATTTTCCCCCTATTAACCACCACAAAAAAACAATCAACCCCTTTAAGCGGTGATTTGTCAAATTGAAGACTCACCCTCAGCAAAATTGATAGCACCGCAGCCTCTGAAACATCTGCAATCCTGAATCCAGCAAAAATAAACAGCCTAACAAAAAACGGTGAGGGAAAAACAACCCTGATCTGGAACTACCGCCGCGCCTGCTGTGCACCTTTTAAGCGTGCCTATCGGGATGCGACGTGGTGTAGAAAATTCGAGGCTCTAGAAATGTCGGCACAAGATCAGCTCAAACCAAGGCTTAGCAGAAAGGTAGAATGTGAGTAAAAATTTAATTCCGAAGGTGGTTGGCGTTTTAGCTGCCATCGTATATATAGCCTATCTCTATTTTTGCTTTGCTCGGGTGCCCTTCGATGCCGACATGGCTAATACCGTGCTGGAAGCCAACGATATGTTGCACGGCAACATCTTTTTAAGTGGCTGGTGTCTAACTGGGATTACTTTTCTCACCACTAGCCTGCCCTATTTTTTGCTGGCGGTTCTTTTCTGTGGCTTAAGTCAGGTTTCTTTCATTTTAGCTATGACCCTGATGTTTTTCACGGCCATAATCGGCTCCCTTATCCTGCTTAGAGCCCCCAAGGATACGACTCCGCTTTCCTATGTAGCTTTATTTTTAGCCTTATCGGCCATACCTTCGGCCTACTGGTGCAGCGACTGCGTGGTACATATAGGTTATGTCGGCTTGGGAATGTTGGCCTTGTTCTTTGCCGTAAAGGCCCGCGATACAGAGGAGGGCGGCCAGCAACGCCGCTGGCTTATCGGTGCGGGTGCAAGCTTTGCTCTATTGTGCGCCGGTGACACGGTGTCAGTTTTAACGATAATCGGCCCGATAATGCTGGTAGCCTCGATCGATCTGTTGCGCCAATACTGGAAGATAAGAACTGATTGGCAGAAGTCCGAACTGGCCACTGCATCTGCCTCTGCGGCCCCATCTCTCAGAGACAAGATGCAAAGCCTTAAGTCTTCAGCCATCAAGCTTTGGCAGGAGATTCCTAGATCAAACGTCTATCTCTTGTTCACAGGTCTGGCTAGTCTGGCCGTCGGCGAACTTATCGACAAGGGCTATGTCCTGCTCGGCGGTTTAAACCGCAATACTTATGTAGGAGGGCGCACTTTCAACCCCATCACGCAATTTATAACCAACCTGACCAATTATCTGCGTCACCTCTTCCTGATGAGCGGCGGAGATATTGAGGGATACAGCATCGGTTCTCTGAGCTCTATCTTTGCACTAATCCATATAGCCGCAGTACTTATCGGCCTTGGACTGGTTGTTTACAATGTGGCGCAATATCTGCGCGGCAAAAAGATCGATTATATAGGAGTAGTGCTCAGCCTGGGGATATTATTTGTGAGCTTCGTGTGCATTTGCACATCCTTGTCCGCTGCTAGGTATTACGTCCACGTTCCCATGGCCTTAAACTTAATTATAGTGCGATGGTTGGTTACAGAGCATCGGGCTGTAACCTCGGAACTTCCAGCCCGGGTAGTCACCTGGATTGCCGCCTTAGCAATTTTTTCCGCTTCCCTCTACCCGCCTGTCCCCCTAAGAGTAACAATAAATTCTACTCACGATAGACTCCTTAAGACGTTAAAAGACAACGGCCTTACCAGCGGATACGCGGAATTTTGGTACGCTTCTCCCATAACTGTACTTTCCAACAATAAGGTCAGGGTGCGTGCAATCAGGGGCGGCGCCTCTAACCTAGCTCAGAGGGCTTGGTTTTCCAAAAATGACTGGTACAAGGAATATGCTAATTTTGTAATTTTATCTCCCGACGAATACGACTACGTAACTAAGAGGAATGTACGCGGCAGCTTGGGCAAACCGGATAGGATTATTGAGGTTAATTCATGTAAAAATTTCGTCTGGGATCACAAGTATGAGGATTTGAAGCCGGAAGCTTTGCCGCGTGCCAATTTTACAATTTTTGTTTACGATCATGATATTTCCAAAGAACTTGTATCCTCAGATTGGTGGCAAATAAAAAATGGAAGCAATATTTTTAAGTTGAGCGAAAGCCTCTTCTTATCTAATACTCGCCAATTCCGTAAGCGCCCCTATGTATCCGCCGGCAAAGGCTGCTTTGTTTGGGGCCCCTACGTGCACATGGCTCCAGGTCGCTATACAGCAGTATTCAATTACAGTTGCAATTTCATCCCTGATCCAGGCGAAGTTGTTGGCACATGCGATGTCCAAAGCGTCAGTGGCGGATTCGTCAACAAAGATTATCAAAAGGATATGCCGGGCAGTAAGAATTCTGCTAAGATAAAATTCACTGTGGAAAGGGACTGTCACGATTTTGAGCTCAGGGTCCATGCCAGACGCGAGGGTGTGATAGTAGACAGCGTGGAGATTATTAAACACTAGTTCTCTGGAGACTTGCGAAAATGGAGGGGGCTATTTTCGCCTTCTGGCGCCCCCTCTCCGGTTCGCACTCTTACAGCTACACTGCCGCTTCCTTCCGGCAGTTTCCCCGCTCTTCCCTCGGTCGACGCTCCCGCAACTTTCGTTCCTGCGGCATACGCTTAAAAGTCAGCCCATCCGCAAGCAGGCTCTTTCCAGCAAAGTCGCAAAAGAGAAGCCATCAAAAAGATATGCCTAAAAATGCGATAGAAAATGAAACGTGAAATTCCTTTGGTGATCACTTTTATAGCCGGTATAGTGATGATTATTCAGTTCTATACTTATCCACTGAACTGGTTAGGTGATCTCTTTAACGATTTTTATAATATTATTTTAACCTTCTCCTTTGTCTTGGGAGCGCTCAGCCTTTATGCGGTAAACGGAAAAAAGATAACAAGCCAAGCTCCAGGCTGGGGCTACAACTTGGTTTTGCTCGTATCTCTGACAATTACGCTGGTGTGCGGCCTCTTTATCGCTCCTCCAGGCAAACTTCCCACCGATGAAGGCACAGCCTTCAGTTGGATCTTTGCCAATATCTTCAATCCGCTTTCTTCGGCCACCTACAGCCTTCTGGCCTTCTACGTGGCCTCTGCCTCCTTCAGAGCCTTCAGAGCCCGCTCTCTGGAGGCCTCCATACTGCTTGTAACCGCCTTCATAGTCATGCTTTCCAGAGTACCTCTGGGTGAATACATTTGGCAATGCCTACCGGTTTTGGGGCAGTATAACATAGCTGAGTTAATTGAAGATTGGATTATGGGCGGCTTCAACGCTGCTGGCCAACGGGCCGTGATGTTGGGTGCAGCCGTGGGCCTTGTCTCTGTTTCTCTAAAAATTCTTTTAGGTATAGAGCGTTCTTATCTGGGAGGAAACGACTAGTAGCATGAGCAGGCTTAATTTCAAGTTTTTAGTCCATATTGACCGACGCTGGATCTTTTTAGCCCTGGCGGCCTCGGTGATAATTCCCCTGCTGTGGCCTCCCAATCTGCCCATCACCCCCAGTCCCTTGACTGTAAAATTTTACGATACAATAGAGAAACTTCCATCAGGTTCTTACGTCTGCATGTCCTTCGATTACGGACCAGGAACTAAAGTGGAGTGCCAGCCCATGGCTATTGCCGCCCTGCATCACCTCTTCCGGCGTAAGTGTAAGGTTGTCTGTCTAGCCTTGTGGCCAGAAGGCAGCATGTTTGCTCGCGAGTCTCTGCGTGAGGCAGCCTCTCATTACGAAGTGAAGGAAGGCGTAGATTACGTAAATTTAGGCTACAAAAACGGGGGCGAAGTAGTCTTGAAAGGTGTAGGCGAAGATTTCCGCACCATTTTCAGCACGGATCTAGCCGGTCACCGTCTCGAGGATCTGCCTATAATGCAGAAGGTGCACGGCTGGGACAGCTTTAACCTAGTGTGCGAGTGGTCGATAGGTCGCCCGGGCCTGGCCGAGTTTGTGCGCATAGTGGTTAGCCAATACGAGCGTCCACTTTTGACCGGCACAACCGCCGTAACCACCCCAGAAGCCTATCCTTTTCTCAATTCTGGCCAGGTTATCAGCCTTTTGGGAGGCATGCGCGGCGCAGCTGAGTACGAGGTCATGCTTGGCCTTTCCAACGGTCGAGCAACTCGAGGAATCAGCGCCCAATCGATCTCTCACTTCTTTATTGCCGCCCTGATCATTTTGGCTAACGTTATCTATTTCTTAGAACGCCATTACGATAAGGCCAACAGAACCAGGCGTTAGAAGGAGAAAGGCAAAATTATGGTAGCTTACAGTTTAAGCGATATGCTAGGCATGTGGATAGGTGCCTGCCTGGCCTTGTTTGTCTTCAGCTTCCTTTACAAGGATAATCCTTTCTATAAGTTGGCCGAACACATCTTCGTGGGAGTGG
This sequence comes from uncultured bacterium, assembly GCA_900313515.1. GTDB lineage: Bacteria > Vulcanimicrobiota > Xenobia > Xenobiales > Xenobiaceae > Bruticola. Next base: position 7,081 of record OMRK01000043.1, read on the forward strand.
CGGCTGGTTACACCATGTGCATGGGATATTGGCAGGTTATCCAGCCAAATCTGATTGCCAAATTGCAGGCAGGCGACTGGCGCTATCTTATAGCCGCAGTTCTAAGTCTTATGCTTCTAACACGCTTATCCGACAAATATGCTTGGTTGAGCCGCTGGCCATTAGCCTTTATGGTGGGAATTTTTGCCGGTTACAATATAGTTTACACCATGCAAGCCCAGGTCTTAAAACAGTTGGAAGCAACTATCCTACCCTTGTGGAATTGCCAGAGTTGGCAAGAACTTTGCCAAAACCTTATAGTGGTGGTGGGAGTTCTCACCGGACTTATGTATTTCTACTTTTCCAAGGAGCATAAGGGCACACTGTGGGGAAAAGCCGCTCGAGTAGGAATCTGGGGATTGATGATAACTTTCGGGGCGGCCTTTGGCTATACGGTTATGGCCAGAATTTCTCTCTTGATAGGCCATGTTATGTACCTCCAAGATGTTTGGCGGGCCACTTTGCAGTTTTTTGGACTAGGCTAAAAATTTAAGGAAGGTGGAAAAATATTTTCTGCCTAAAGTAAAGAGAACTGCGAGACGCGTGGAAATAGCCGATTTCAATTTGCAACATTGGCCGTACAAAACAAGAAGTTATCGCCTCTAAGCGGTGCGGCTACAGTTGCGGCGCAGTGTTTAGAAAATCAAAAATCACACGCCTTTAAGCGTGGAGAGTGTCAAGAAACGTAGAATATTTTATGAGTAAAAAGCATAAAAATAAGGGAACAGGAAACAAGGATAAGGATAACCTCAGCCTTCCTCTGGTCATAAGGCAACACCCGGCCGCAAAAAAGCCTTGGCTTACGGCTGTTATTGTCGTCTTTTTGGCCTTTATGTTTTACACACTGTTCACCGCCAAAGACTTAGGCATAGTGGTGCCAGCACTTCTAACGGCTATGGTAATTTACAGCTTAGTCCCTTATTTTTTCGTCACCACTGTAACCTTCACTCAGGAAGAAGTCTCAGTGAAGCGCTTCGGTAGCCCAGCTATCTTTAAATGGGATAATTACCGTTCCTACTCATTGCAGGGCAACGGAGTAGTGCTTTGGGAAGAAATGCGTCCCGCTTCTGGAGGCGCCTCCTTTTCGCAATATATGAAGAGTATGCGTCATTCCGTATTTCTGCCCTTAGATGCCGAAAATATTGAAAAAATTGAACCTATTCTAAGCCACAAGCTGGTTAAGCTGAGCAGCTGACAAGGGCTATTTGGTATCTACAATTATGCCTATAAACTGGCAAAATATGTGGTCTTTGGAGGAAGCGGCTTCACCTCAAGATGATCATCTTGAATTAGATGAGGTCATAGATAACTTCTCCAACTTTTTAGTTGAACGCCACATGGGAGTTCCAGCCTTGTGGTTTTTGGAGTCTTGCCGACCTTTGGCCTTTCTGGGCGGCCAAACAGCGTTTTTTTTATCACCTCTGGCCGCCATGCTAGGTTTAGGTAATCAATGTCAAAAGGTAGCACACATTCTAACCAGCCGCTCCCGAACTAACGCCTTGCTGAATAAACTAGAAAGTTCAACTTTTGACCCTACGTCTTCCGCTTCTACCACTTTTCAAAACCCGCCCTCCGATGCTTCAGCATCCGATAAATAAAAAGGCTCAGGGGTAGATCCAGAAGGGCTTGGCGGTCTGTTTCTCAAAACGTCCGCTATGGGTCATGTACTAAATGTTGATGCCTTGATAGCGGAAATAGGCTCAACAACTACTCTGGTGAACGGCTTTGCCGACTTAGACACCAATCCGCGCTTTATCGGCCAAGGCCAAGCTCCTACCAGCGTTTTGGAGGGTGATGTCCGCCGAGGTCTGGAAGCCGCCCGCCTCGATTTAGCCAAAAATCTGGGTGTAAATGAAGTTAAGAGCCAGTTATTTCTGGCCGCCTCCAGCGCTGCAGGTGGACTGGTCATGAGCGTTCATGGTCTGGTGTACGACATGACCGTTAAGGCGGCCCAGGCCGCCGCTTTAGGAGCTGGCGCTGTCATTCGTCAAACCACAGCCGGTAAGCTTAGGGATTTTGAGATAGAAGAGCTTTTAGAATTAAAGCCGCAGCTTATTCTTTTGGCTGGTGGCACCGATTACGGCGAGCGGGAAACCGCCCTTTACAATGCTAAAGTAATCGCAGAACTCAATTTGGGCACCCCCGTTATTTATGCTGGCAACTGCCAGAACGCAAAGGCTGTGCAAAAGCTCTTCCAAGACAGTAACTCGGAGCTTTACATAACCGAAAATGTCTATCCCAAATTAGACATGCTCAACGTTGAACCGGCCCGCAAAGTCATTCAGCAAGCTTTCGAAAAACACATAGTCAAAGCCCCTGGTATGGAGCACATCCGTGATCTAGTCAACGGAGAAATCATGCCCACTCCGGGCGCGGTTATGCAGGCTGCAAAGATTTTGTATGAAGATATAGGCGATCTTGCGGTTGTGGATATAGGCGGCGCCACTACCGATGTCCATTCTGTAACTCCAGGAAGCGATGAAATTGCAGCTATTTCCATTTATCCAGAACCTGTGGCTAAGCGCACTGTGGAGGGCGATTTAGGTGTATATGTGAATAGACAAAACCTCTTGGATATGCTAAACCTTGAGGAAGTGGGGCGTGAGCTGAATATTTCTGTGGCTGATGTTTTAAATAATTACCAACCTATCCCCAACACTCCCGAACAGTGCGCCCTCACAACTCTCTTGGCTGAAACAGCCGGCCTTAAGGCCTTAGAGCGCCATGTTGGTATCAGGCGCAATATCTACAGTGCCCAAGGTAGAAGAACCATTGCAGAAGGTAAAGACCTAACTGCTGTCAAAGTGCTGGTGGCTACTGGCGGTGCTTTAACCCGCCTTCCCCAGCGCGAGGAGATCATGCGTCATCTGGCTGATATGAATAGATCGGGGAAAATGCTCTATCCCAGGCCGGGGAAGTTGGATTTAGCCTACGATAATCATTACGTGTTTGCTTCTTTGGGAGTCCTCTCCTTGAGTCACCCTGAAGCTGCCCGCCAGCTTATCCATAGGAGTTTGCACAATGAGTCTATCGGTTGAAGTCAGGCCCTTTCCCAAGGTTCTTGTCGATATGGACAAACTGAAGCACAACCTTGACTATCTGGTCGACATGTGTGCACAGCACGACATTAATGTTGCGGTAGTCACCAAGGTTTTTTGTGCTGACCGCCAGATCGTCAAGCTAATTGAAGACAGTGCAGCCACCTTCTATGCCGATTCGCGCTGGGAGAATCTGCGTAACATTGCCCAAACCGTGCCCAACAGTGTTAAGCCTAAGATTTTACTGCGCATTGCCGGTAAAAGCCAGGTTCCCTATGCGGTGCAATATGCCGATGCCAGCCTGGAGAGCGAACTGAGCACAATTATGGCTTTGGGCGAGGCCGCCGCAAAACTTCATAAAATCCACAAAATTATTTTAATGGTAGATGTGGGAGATTTACGCGAGGGAATATACTACACAAACAGAGAACTTATCCTAAAAACAGCCCAATTTATTGTTAATAATCCGGCCCTAGAGCTTTGGGGCTTGGGTGTAAACTTGACCTGTTACGGTAGTGTTATACCCGATAACAATAATTTAGGAATTTTGTTGGAAATTGCCGATTGGCTTAGAAGTACTTTAAAAGTCCCTATTCCTATAGTTTCTGGGGGAAATTCCAGCTCTTTATTTTTAGTTAGTAACAATAATATACCTAGTGGAATTAACAATTTGCGCTTGGGTGAATCTTTTGTCTTGGGCAACGATACGGCTAACTGTTGTGTGATGCCTAATTTGTACGCTGACGCTTTTTGTTTGCAAGCAGAAATTGTTGAGCTGCAGTTTAAACCTTCCAAACCTGAAGGGACTCAGGGTGCTAATGCTTTCGGTGAGAAGGTTGAATATAAAGATGAAGGTTTTCAGTACAGGGCAATTTTGGCCCTAGGGCGTCAGGATGTAGAGGCGGAAAGCCTAATTCCCTACGACCAGCGCGTTAAGATTTTGGGAGCCAGTTCCGACCATTTGCTTATAAATTTGGGCGAAGCCGGGAAAAGCTACAAAGTTGGCGATGTGATGAGCTTCCATCTTAATTACGGAAACTTGTTACGCGTTTTCACCAGTACCTACGTCAACAAAGAATATCGGGCACATTTTTAAAAGTTATCCACAATAATTCACGCGTACAATTGGGTGTGCAACAGTCTAAACACGGAAACTTATCCACAATAATTCACGCGTACAATTGGGTGCACACCAGCCTAAATACGGAAACTTATCCACAATAATTCA
>OMRK01000014.1 GCA_900313515.1 uncultured bacterium
AGCGCCTCTAGTCCGGCCTCCAGGTAAGCTTTTTCCAGTAACACGTTCTGGGCTACGCCTTGAGGAATAGGGCCGTCCGCTGTTTGGGCACTGTGCTCTATAAGGTTTCTGATCGGTCCGAACTGGGTTAGCAGCCGATTGCGCAGTAGGTTGAGCGGGTGGATTCCGCTGCGCAGACGCATCTTTAAGCTGGGGTAGCGCAGATAGAGCTCGGCGGCCGAGCGGCCATCTTTGCGGGCCGTCTCCAAACGCTTTTCCCAAGTCTCCTGAGGTTTCCAGTGATAAACTATCGCTGCCAAACTGAAGCAGCGCTTGAGTCCCAACCTCTTCAGACGCACGGCCAGCTCGGCATCTTCCCAGCGCTTAAACGATGTATCGAAAAGACCGGCAGCCAGCAGGTGACAACGGGCCAGTGAGGCATTGCTGGTGCATAGGTAGTTCATGGAAAAATGCTGCCACATGTGGGGATCTTGGCCGCTCCAGCGTCGCCAGGCCCTCTGCAGTTTGGAATCTTCCTTTAGCTGGGAAGCTGGAAAATCCTCATCTAAGGGGCAGGGCGGTTCGGAAAAATTGATGACCGGCCCCCGCACCACCAGGTTAGCTTGCCCCAAGTGGAGGCGGTGATGCTCCAGCAGCAGATCGGGATGCACCATAACATCATCATCCACAAACAAGCAGAAGAGACCACGGGCAGCTTTAATGCCAACATTACGGGCCGCTGCCGTGCCCGAATTGGCTTGATGGATTATGGTTAAAGGTAAGGGGAAATCCTCAGCCTTCAGATCTCGGGTGGCATCATCGGAACCATCGTCAACTAAAATTACTTCAAACAGCTCACGGGGATAACGGAGGGCCTGCAGGTGCTTAAAGCAACGGCGCAGGGCAGAAATCCTATTGAAGGTTGGAATAATTAAGCTAAATTCCGGAGTCATAAGGTTTTGGAGCTTCCCCTCATTGTGATTGGTTGAGCCACGCTAGCCGTTGGCAGAATGTGGCTTTTGGCGACAGCAACAAATGCGAAGCCTTTTCGGGCTCTTCTAGTTCTGACGGGCTTTTTCCTTATCGCCGAGCCATTTGGCTTTAAGCTCAAAGAAGGTACCGTCGGCCAGGGAAGCCCGAATATCGCGCATCAACTTCAGCATAAAGTGGATGTTGTGCAGCGTGCCTAAAACGCTTCCCAGAATTTCTTCGGATTTGTAGAGATGGCGCAGGTAAGCGCGAGAGAAGTTCTGGCAACAGTAACAACTGCAGTTGGGATCGACCGGGCGGGGATCATGGGTAAATTCCGCATTGCGAAGCACCAACGTGCCGCGCTTGTTGGCCCCGGGTACATCGTAGGGCACCAGAAGGTTAGAGGTGCGGGCAAAGCGGGTGGGGATCACACAGTCGAAGGTATCAATGCCGCGCTGCACGCCCTCAAAAAGATCGTCGACTTCGCCTATACCTAAGAGATGGCGCGGCTTATCTTTGGGCATGCGGGGAATAGTCCAGTCTAAAACTTTGTGCATATCCGCCTTGCTCTTGCCCAGGGAACCGCCTATAGCAAAGCCCTGGAAGGGCAGATTGGTGATAAACTCTACTGATTTTTGGCGAAGATCCTCCCATTCGCCGCCTTGAACTATGCCGTAAAGGGCTTGGGGAGTGTCTCGACGAGCGGCCAGACTGCGTTTTGCCCAGCGGTGGGTGCGTTCTAGGGATTTCGCCGTGTACTCGTAGGAGGCAGCCGGGGAGGTGCATTCATCGAAGGCTAGGATAATATCGGCGCCCAGTTGTTCCTGGATGTGAATGGAGATTTCCGGATTTAAGCGGTGCTGGGAGCCATCTAAAAAGGAGCGGAAGACCACACCATCTTCATCAATTTTGGCCAGTGGTTTGTAACTATCTCCTTTAGGTTGAGCCGAAAGTTGAGCATCGCCACCGGGAAAGACACCAATTTTGCCTATGCCGTATTGGCGGGCCGCTCCTAAAGAGAAGGCCTGAAAACCACCGGAGTCGGTCATCACGGGACGATTCCAGTGCATGAACTTATGCAGGCCACCCATTTCTTCCACAATATCGGCGCCGGGACGCAGGAAGAGATGGTAAGTATTACTGAGCATGCCCTGCACACCTAGCTCCTCGAGCTGTTTAGGCATAAGCCCTTTAACTGTAGCCAGCGTGCCCACCGGCAAGAATTCGGGCGTTTCTATGCTGCCATGCGGGGTATCGATGCGCCCCAGACGGGCTTGTGTGCCCAGTTCATAACGTTTTTTTTCGGTGAAGGAAAAGTAATCTGCCATTTTTTGTTATTATTTAAAACCCATGTTTTTATCGAGGTCGCCTTAAACTTCCTTGCGTTAGTCGCGGCAAAATAGGGCGACCATTCTAAGTAAGTTAAACCACTTAGGTTGCTAGCATTAAGCACCGGCGCCTGGCCGGACGTCAGGCCGAGCACCGCAGTTTAACATGACAAGGCCGGTCTGGGCAATAGGGATGGCCGGAGGCCGTTTAGCTGGTGGCGCGTACAACGTGTTTGACCGCGTGGAACGGTACACTTTAAGGCCAACCCAAAAAAAAGCCCGCGCCAAACGATTGACACAGGCAATTTTACCGTTTTTAAGGATCGCGACTACAAACAGTGGGGAACAAAGCCTAAAGCCAATTTTCCCCACCAAATAGCTCGTTATCCGTTGCGGCGCTGGAAGTCAGCCATCAACTCAACCAAGCGCTCCACACCTTCGTAAGGCAGAGCGTTGTAGATGGAGGCGCGCAGACCGCCAACCGAGCGGTGGCCCTTCAAGCCAATCATGCCGGCAGCCTCGGCCTCTTGGACGAACTTCTTCTCCAGATCTTCGCTGGGCAGACGCCAGGTCACGTTCATAATGGAGCGATCTTCCTTGGCGGCGTGAGGTCTGCAGAAGCCGTTGCTGGAATCGATAGCCTCATAAACCAGGGCTGCCTTCTTCTTGTTGAGCTCATAAATCTTGTCCAGACCGCCGATCTCTTCCTCTAACCACTTCAGTACCAAGCCAACCATGTAAATGGAGAAGACGGGGCATGTGTTGTAGAGGGATTTATTCTCCACATGAGTTTTGTAATTCATCATGATGGGACGGGTTTCGCTGGGGATAAGCTTCTGATAGAAGCTGTCGGCCATAACTACGATGGTAACGCCGGCGGGGCCGCAATTCTTCTGAGCACCAGCATAGATCATTCCATACTTGCTGAAGTCGATGGGGTGGCTCAGGAAGTCGGAGGAAGCATCGCAAACGATGGGCACGCCGTTAGAGGCGGGGACTCGATGGAATTCGATGCCGTGGATGGTTTCGTTGGAGGTGATGTGAAGGTAAGAAGAGTTAGGATCTACCTGATACTCGCCATCTTTGGGCAGATGATCGTAGCCACTCTCCTTGCCGGACCAGACCAGATCTACCTTGCCAACGCGCTTAGCTTCGGCCATGGCCTTCTTGGACCAGGTACCCTGCTCCATGTAGGAGGCACCGTTCTCACCCAGGAAGTTCATAGGAACCATGCTGAACTGAGTGGTGGCGCCACCCTGCAGGAACATAACGTGATCCTGCTCGGGGAGGTTCAAAAGACGGCGCAATCTGGCTTCAGCTTCCTTAATAATGCCATCGATAACCTTACCGCGGTGGGAGAGCTCCATAACAGAGGCACCGGCGCCGGGGTAGCACACTAAATCGCGCTGGGCTTCCTTCAAAACGGAGACAGGCAGCACGGCGGGACCGGCAGAGAAGTTAAAGACGCGCTTTTCGCAATCACAAGTCATTATAATATGACCCTCCATAATATCGTTGTTCAAAAAATCTGACTACATAGACCGGCGGTTTCACTCCTAAAAAGCCAAGCCCTAAGGCACAGCTCCGCTTTAAGGCAAACTTAACACAGGGAGCACACAACCGCCTTGCAATGGCCCGGGTGTTCGCCTGGATCTGTGAAAAACCTGCCTAAGAACTGCCTAAAAACAGGCAGCTTATCGAGGGGTAACCCCGGCTTGTATGCTCTAAAAGAGACCTAGACCCGCCTGCCCCAAAGGCCCCAAACGCAGGGCGAATGGCTATCTGGGACGGCCTTACTTCGTTTCAGTTAACGTAATATGGAGCGGTTACTCCAATTAGTGTGCCATGCAAAGTTACTTACTTATTTTTATTCAAACTGGGCAAACTATAAAAATATATGCTATAATTAGCGTGGGTGTTTTTTGTTTTTTTAATGTTACACTATAGAGGGTGGGGGTTGGCTTATTAGAGTGGGCGGCTAAAGTTCAGGCTATGTGAGGAGTGCAGTTATGCAGCAGGTTAGGAACAAAAAGAGGGATGGCATTGTTCTAGTAACCACCATGCTAGCTATAAGCATTATTGTTATGCTCATCAGCACCGTGGTTTATGCTAATTTTGGCGGATTCCGGTTGGCTTCCAACTTCTACGACCGCGAGCTGGCCTTAATGGCGGCTAATTCTGGGGTGCAGTATGCTATTCACGAATTCCAAAAGGATCTAGTCTGGAATGGCTGCGGTAGCGGAGTGAAGCTTAACGATGGTAGCCTTTGGATTGTGGAGAATAACGGCAATGTTGTAGGTGTGCTCAAGGAATCGACCAGCGCCAGCGATGGTCGTCCTGCCTCACGTTCGGCCTTCCGTATTAAATTTAATTACGAAGACGGGGCCGGCGGGGCCGACGGATTGAATGATTCTGGCAAGAACGTCATTAAATCCCCCTACGTTTCCACCAACAATTTGCTCTACAGCAGTGATGGCAAGGGTTATCAGGCGGATAGTAACGGTAAGAAGTCGAGCAGTGCTGTTGCCTACTCGGTGCCTCCGTCTACCTGCAACCTATTTGTAGAGGGCTTTAGCGGCAATGGCCTGGATAATGCTAAGTTTGATGCTGCTACCGATCTAATTGCACTTCTAAACGATTTAGTTGAGAAAGATACCGTTACCCGTCAACTGGTAGAGGTTAATATTCGCATAGATCCCACCCATGCCAAGGCCCTCAATTCGGTTCTATGCGCTAATGGAAATATCAAGGTCAATTCCAAAACCTTCAATGTTAAGACTCCTGATGGGCGCTATGGTTCCTCTATACGCGCGGTGGGCGACATGGACTTGTCTATTGATGAAATTCCCGCCAGCAGCGGCGATCTCGACGCCGGATCTGGAGGAGCAGGAGAAAGCACGTTTACCTGGCTTACGGGCTATTTCAGCGGCAATACGTTTGACATAAACAATAATAGTGCTGCCAATGGCGCCACGAAGGGGGTCAATGGTGAGAAAGTAACGGAAAAAGATAACAAGGCTCTAGTTCCGGCCATTGAGTGGGATGAAATTACCAAAGCCGATTCCTCAAAAGATTGTGTCAAACTTGGGAAAAAGGACAGTGGCTGTTATGCCTGGATAAAGGAGAGTGGCGATAGCGAGCCCAGATTGGTTCATTACAAAGTTGGCTGCTCGGGTGAATATACCGAAGTGGGTCGAGATAGTGGGTTGGCCAAGGCGGCGGTCATCAACAGAAAAGATTTGAGCATAAGTTTCAAAAATAATGTTTTTATTGATGGCGATTTTTTGGTAATGAACAAGGTCAATGAGTGGGGCATGCGTCCGGTGGTGTACTTGGGCGGTGCAGAAGGGGATAAGTCCATAATTTTAAGCACTTCCGGTAATGTCAGCCTGCTGGGGTCGGTATTGGGCAGCGGTTCCATTACCTCTGAGGGTGATATCGCGATAGAGGGCACCAGCGTGTTGGAGGCCGATCCCGGTCTGGGCGTATCTATGTATTCCAAGAAGAATATCACCATTAAGGGCATCGATAATACCAGCAAGCTTATAGAAGAGTCAGTTAATAAAACCAGTACCGGCAAGAATCCCTACGATGAGATTGTGACCGATCCTCAGACTGGTCTTAGTTATACTCTCAAAGATATGGCCATGGATCACGCCGATGGCAAGCTAACTTACGATGATGTCAAGCAGTTCTATTTTGAGAAGTTTTTTCAAGAGAACAAGGAGCACTTTTTGTCTCATGGCGACTGTGGATATGAAGTGAAGTACCCACGTAATGGATGCTTTACGCATAATGTACATGTTTGTGAGTTCTATGGCCAGGATTACGATACCAGCGGGAATGAGGATCCTAGCGGATTCGTCCGTTTTCACGGTGAAAATGACGCGAGGATTGTTTTGGGAACCATTTTTGACAAAGAATTTGATCAGCGCTTCAGTAATGGTCCTAGGATTGGCAATACAGAAATTTACAGTGCTATTTACGAGGCAATGGACGGAGCAGGGATAGACTGTAATAGACATCACGGAGCTAATGGGCACGTAGGTGGCGGTAGCGATTGCGATGCCAGAACTTGTCATATGGATGTTACCTTCGGCCCAATGCTTGAGAATGGCTCTCCTTTATTGAAACATGTCGACGCTGGTATCAGTGCTGCGACCAAAGAGTTTGGCATTTCAAGTAAAACAACACCAGCCACTACTACACCCAAGGGCAGCGGTATCGAGAAGGTGGAGCTCAGCGGTGTTAGCAAAGCCAAGGGCCTGGCGGTTGGTAGTAGTAAGGGGAATGAGGGGGCGGCTTCTAGAAGAGAATCTTACATAAACGAGTTGCTCAGCAAAGATGGTAAGGCAAATTACGGCGATCAGCGCCTCACTGGAGTTCTCTACGCTTGGGGTAATATTAACGTAGATATCGGCGAGAGCCAGCTGGATGTGCGCGGTTCTATGATCTCCTACGGTGGCGATCCTTCAAATCCCGACCAAAAGTTGGAATTTAATTTGATAAAGGCGGAGTCGCCGGTCAAGCGCTTCTACCAAGCGGAAAGGGATAAAAAGGACCATAGCCTGCCTGAAAAGTATTCTAGTGGGTGGTCTTGGAGGCCATCATCGACTGCTCATCTTAACCGTTGGTGCGGCGACGGAACATCGACAAGCACTGAAAAGAGCGAGGGTGGCAACATCAACATAGCCCAAGCGGGGGAGGTTGATCTCACCTTCGACCCCAGCTACTTGAATAACTTCGGCGGTATCTCTACAAATAAGAAAGTTACCATCAGCCTCTACACTAATCGCTAGAAATATTGATTGTAGCGCTGAGAAATCAGTGCGACAATCGATATGATTGGGTTGTTAACTGAAGTTATTTAACATTAAAGGCTCAGACTTTGCCAAGTCTGGGCCTTTGGTGTGAAGCAACGGTAGGTTATCTCTGTTTGATTAGTGACCTAACACTCGGGCAACTCTGGCCTAAAGTTTTTCTACCTTTATAAGTGGCAAGAGCTTTTTTACACTTTCCAAGGAAAAGCGGGCCGGAAGCTCGGTCTGGGCGTTGGCCGCTCCGCAGGCGCTGGCCCAACGCAAGGCCTCTGGCAGCGGGAGGCTGCGCATCCATTTTAGACTTAGCCCGGCACTGAAGGAATCTCCGCTTCCCACAGAGCTTACTGGGTTGGCCAGTTCGTAGGAACAGAGCCAGGCACCGTTCCTTTCTACGGCCAGGGCACCCTCTCTTCCGCGGGTTATGCAAATCAGATCCGCTCCTCGATCTAAGAGCTTCTGAGCCGCTCCCTTGAGATCGTCAAGGCCTTCCAGTGGCCTGTGCATAGCTTCAGACAATTCTTCACTGTTGACCTTAAGAGCTAGCCCTTGAGGGTAGGTTATTGCCGCTTTGAGGGTTTCTCCTGGAGTGTCAACCAGAACGTGATGCGCCCTGCGCTGCAGATTTTTGCACAACTGTAGATAATCTGCAGCCTTAACACCAGGGGGGACGCTGCCTGCTAATATTACGGCTCGGGCTGCTTGGGCCTTATCTAAAATAAAGCTATCGGCTCGAGCACACTGATCGGCGGTAAGCGCCGGCCCGGGCTCATTGATTACCGTTGAGTCACCTTGCGTATGGCGCAGAAGGTGGCTCATCTTGGTTTCTACACCCTCGAACTCTATCCAGGCGGCCTTTAAACCTTCCGCTTGAGTAAGCCTGTCTAAAAGCTGTCCAGAGGCTCCACCGAGAAAGCCTGCCACCAGGTAGGGAATCCCTAAAGTTTTTGCGGCTCTGCCCACATTGAGCCCCTTGCCACCAGCGCTGAGCTGAAGCTTAGTGGAACGGTGGACTCTATGTGGGGTTAGAACGGGAACATCGATGGTACGATCTACGGTGGGATTCGTTGAAACGATCAGAAGCATCTCAGGCTACCAGCCGCCACCACTATCTACGCCGCCCCAGCTTCCACCGCTGGAACCGCCCGAAGAGCTGCCGCCAGACGAACTTCCACCGCCCGAAGAACCACCGCTGGAATAGCCGCCTGAAGAGC
>OMRK01000233.1 GCA_900313515.1 uncultured bacterium
CCAGCAATGGCTTATCCCGGGTACAAAACTTAGACAGCCCACCGGGCCCGGCTGCGTTCAGTGAACAACGACATTCTTCGGTTAAAGGGCTTAAACTCCACGCCAAGCTCGGTGTCGCCCGGCCGACAAAGGCCTATCCTGGACACAGGGCTGGAGTAGCTCCAAGCGGCGGGGCTTTTTCTGTCGTGCACGCTCCGCTCTCAGGTACATCCTCCACCTTTTTATTGAGAATTTTCTTCTCAGCCTTATCGATCAGCTTTTCCATGTAGCCAAAGCAGAACTCCAAAGCCCGATTGCTCCAAACTAAAAGGGTGGAAGCCAAAATCATAGCGTAGACCCAAAAGCGTGAAACCTTTACCCGCTGACCAAAGCAAGGCCAGTGCGGGCTGCGCACCATCTCCAGCAGAGTTCCCAGTCCTATGGCCACAGGCCAAATGTTGGATAAGCGCAGCAAGAATGCACTCTTGGGAGTCTTCTGTATGTAATGAAGAGCAGCTCGAAAATGTTCCAAGGCTTTATGTATATAGGGCAGGAGCGCTTCCTTGTGGTTGAAAAGTTCTTTTTTTACCTCATCGCTAACTGGCGGCAGAAATTCTTCCAAGTCCTTAAGCGGCACGTAAAGCCTGCCGCATTCGAGATCTTTGGGCATATCGCGCAAAACGTTAACGTACTGTAGGGCCTTACCGAACTCCACTCCCAACTTTTCCATCTCTGGCAGTTTCTCTGGTTCTATGGCCCCCAAATAGTGAGAAGTGATCCTGCTCCAAAATTGCCCCACGCAACCTGCCACCAAAAAGGTATACTGCTCCAGTTGAGCTTCTCGGCGAAAGGCACCGGGAAAGAACTCTAAATCCAGCTGCATTCCGCTTATCAGGGTCTGCACGACCAAATTCACCTGCTCCAAGGCAAAAGGGTCGAGGTGCAGGTACAGCTCATAAGCATCGTCGAGACGCTCCAAAAGTCTAGCTTCGCCCCGAGTCAATCCGGCCGCGGCCAAAAGTGGACAACCCTTCGCCCGGTTTACAGCGCCCTCACCGCTCAGCTTACCCGCTCCACTCAGTTTATCAGCAACCGCCTCGTTCTCTCGCACATAAAGGCGCAGGTGCTCCCAAAAGGATCGATTCTGAACAGTAGGACGACGCTCACGCAAAATTCTAGACCAACTGCCTAGATCAGCCCGACGCTCACTAGTACCCACATAGGGATTATCCGCCAAAGTATCGGCAGCCCGAGCCAGGAGATACCCCAAGCCTATAGGCAGGCGCACTTTACCGGGCAGAACGCGAATGCTCAAATAAAAAGCCCGCGATACATGTTCCAAGACCTCGCCTAGCAGCTCCTCTTGATTTAAGCCACCGCTCGTATCACCGCATTCTATCCTGCCACTGCCATCAGACTTATCGCCGTTCAAGACATCACCCTTATCCACAGCACCAACGCTGGCCATAAAGTCACGATTCCAGCCCGTCCTTAACATCACCCTTACCCACAGCACCAACGCTCCACTAGCTGAGCCAGCTTAATTCTTTGGCTTCTCTGGCCAAAATTTCACGCACATTCTCCACCAATTGCCAAGCCTTTTCGTGCGATTCCGCCACGCACGTACCGGAGAGACGGCCAAATTGGGACAAGGCTCCCATCATATGGAAGAGAACCCCGCTACAGGTCGAGGAATTGTAATGCAGGCCAAATTCTGTAACTATATCGATAATATCGTTAGGGCACAGACCGCGAGCTTCTGGGGGAGCGATGTTGGAGAAGGAGACATAGCATACTTCACGTCCGGAAGGCAACTTAAAAGTGCCGCTACCTGAATTGTAACGACCACCAGTCAAGAAGCTGGTAGCATTTAAAGGGTGGGTAGTGCCGCCGCGGCGCAAATTTATCTCCACCGCATAGAGCATATAATCGCCCCTACCGTAAACCACTCCGTCGGTGAGGGCTTGGGTATCGCTACTTGTCCGAGGAATGGCGATAAAATCGATAGAAGCCGGTCCCACCGCCCCCAAGTGCACCAATTCACGTCCAATTTCCTTGCCCAAATGGTGCAGGGTCTGCACGTAGTTAGCCTTGGCCGGCAAGGAGCAACCGATGTATTCCAGCCCGGAGCGCCCACCCAATTCCTGTTCGTGAGTGGAGTCTATAGAGATATCGCCGAGCGGATTTATGGAAATTTGGATAGTGGGCGAGGTCTTGCCGGGAGCATCAATAAAGGCCTCCACTACGCCGCCCTGGTCGGCCAAAACCTCTTTGAAGGCCTGCCAAGAGACCTCACCGCATTTATCATCGGAGAACCGTTCCAAGTAATCGACAATTGCCTCCTCATTGCTGCAATCTCCGATATCGGCCAGATCGATAAGAATGTTACCTATGCCTGAGAAGCCCTCATTGAGCTTGAGAACTACACTCTTTAAGGTAGGACACTCGCTATGTAAGTCAGCAATGGCCTTGGCAATATCCTCAATGGTATAAATGGAACCGTAACCCTTGGGATGAGCAATTTCCAACTTCTTAAAAATTTCGCGTGATCCGGTCTTGCCTCCCCAATAGGTGAGATCTTTAGCCGCTCCAAAAACGGGAATATCCAGCTTGACCGCCAGTTGATGTTCCAACTCGGTGTTGTAATAAACCTCCATGTAGGACATAGCCGGGTTGACAATGTGGCGCTTGATGCGTTCGATCACAGCCGGACGCTCCAGAACTTTCTGGGTGAGGGGGATGTCGCTGCGATCCATAAGAGAGATGAGATGGAGGCGTTCCTGGGCGTGCGAGAAAGTTACACCGGGCAAAAACTGCAGATAGTAGGAAACAACATCGTTAGGTATATCCAGAGCGCTCAAATAGATGACATGAGTTTTCGGCATTCCTAAAAGAGTCAGAAAAGAGAGCAGGCGCTCCTCGTAGTGAACCGAGCCCTGAACTTTGGCCAGCTCCAGCGGCGGCAGTGATATGGAAGGCAGAATAACCACCGTACGTTCACAGTTGGGATCGCTACACACACTCTGCCACACCGCCGGCAAGCGCTTCTGCAGAGATTGAAAATTTATTTGCCAAGTTTCAGACATATTTTTGCTTAAAAACCCTCTTTGTGCTCTTTTTCTCAGTTTTCCCAGCCCAAGAGCTAGCCCAATTCCCACCGCCGGGGGCAGGGACTAGATCGAATCCAGGCGGGCCGATGGCTGAGACACGCCAACTCCCCCACCGGGAGGTAACCAGCCAGGCCAGCGTCACCGTCGTGGAGCGCTCGCCCGGCCCAAAGCTATACCGACCCTCGCGTCAAGTTTTAACAAATAAAAAACCAGCCCTGCTTTTTGCTCCAAACGGATTAAGTTAAACCTGCCCTATGCTATGAAGCGAAACTAACCACTGTCGGCCAGGCTACCCAGTCTACCAACACCTTTTACACACACCCCGCGACGCACCCACCGCTGCTTAGCGTCTTCACGGTGACGCCCCACCGCCGCTTCCACCTTCGCCATGCCCCCCCCTGCCGCTCACCAGCTTCACCGCAACGCCCCCCCCACCGCCGCTTCCATCTACATAGCGTTCAAAAATCACAATCTCTCAAGACCAGTTCCAAGGCAGGCACCGGCTCGTGACAGCAAGAAATCCTCCGCATGCCTATCATTTTTGACGGTCACAATGATTCTTTTACCAAACATTACCCACCGCGCCATCTGCGCGTAGATAGCGGCCTAACACTGGAGGAGCACTCATTCCTGCAGCTCAACACCGACTGCCATATAGATCTACCCCGTGCCTTGAAAGCCGGATACAGAGGCGGGCTCTTTGCCATCTTTATAGATCCACCCTTTGAAGGGCAGCCCACCTATCTAGATCCTAACAAGCGTTCCCGGCTTCCTCGACGCCATCCGGACATGGATCCGCCCCTGGATCATTCTCTAGCCCTAAAAGCAACCTTGGAAGTGCTGAGCCACATTTTCCAAGATGCCCAAGCCAGCGGCGGAAGTCTACAAATTGTACGCAGCTATTCCGAGTTGGAGACTGTTCTTCTGCACAGTCCGGCTCTGGCGGTAGTGCTCCACTTGGAAGGTTGCGAAGCCATCGACAACAATTTAGAAGCCCTGGAAACGCTCTACCAGGCGGGCCTGCGCTCTGTGGGAATAACCTGGAGCCGCCCCAACATTTTCGGAAACGGCGTGCCCTTCGCCTACAATGTCGACCCTGATACCGGTCCCGGCCTCACCTCAGCCGGATTAAGGCTGGTTAAACGTTGCACAGAGCTGGGCATAATGCTAGATGCCGCCCACCTAAATGCACAGGGCTTCTACGATTTAGCCTCTGCTTCGGAGCGACCCGTGGTGGTTTCCCATACATGCGCTTTTGCCCTATGCCACTCTTCTCGGGCCCTGACCGATAAGCAATTGAAAATAATAGCTCAGACGGGCGGCCTGGCCGGAGTATCCCTCAACGTTCCCGATCTGGTGGGTCCCCAGGGCGAACGTTCCCACTACATCCCCCATGCCTTCGAGCTTTACCGCTGCAGCTCCAAAGATTTGGTTAAACTTACCACTAATCCCCCGGAGCGCGAGGCGGCCATTTCCGAGCTGGAGGCGGCCGCCTCCCACATAGTCTACATAGGGCGCAGGATAGGTTTCGAACATGTGGCTTTAGGCTCAGATTTCGATGGTTGCCTTATCCCCGATGAGTTGGATGGCGTCGAAGACATCCACCGGCTCTTGGAAATCTTGCAAAAAGCCGGGCTCAGCAAACGCGAGCTGGAACAAGTGTGCTACAAAAATTGGCTACGTGTGTTAAGGGCGAGTTGGGCAAGGTAACGCGTGGCTGTTTCGAGTCATTCTCGGCTGTAGAGGCCCCAGTTGCGACACAGCATTCATAAAACCAAAGATCCCGGCTACTGCTAAAGGGCATGGCTATCGGCACAATGTGACGCACGAGCACGACGCAGCCCGCGCCTGAAGGCGCGGGTCCCGGCTCCCGCTAAAGGGCGCGGCGCTACACCATCTGGCCGTGATCGCTTTAGATTCACAGAAAAAACGGCAAGGTGAAATTTATAAAAAAAATTTAACATGTACTTTGTAACTTTTGCCTGTAAATGTAGCATAATGTACTTATGGATATTGCGAGTGTTTCTAGATTTAACAATAGCTGTGCTAGGGTAACAACTCCCCCCTCCAGCCCTCCAGCGGCCAGTGAGGAGAGCAAGGTTTGTGATTCAGTCGTTTTAGGTAACGAAAACAGTGTAGAGGCCGATGCTACGAAATTGGCTAAACGTGCCGCTGGCCGCAATGGCAATCCGGAGGATGTAACCATTCTGCGCGGCACTGAGGGCAACGATAAGATTTCGATATCCCAGGGCCAAGATGGCGGTTTAAAAGTCACCATAAATGATGACGTCCATGAATTCACCGAAGAAGAGGCCAAGAAATTGGTTATCGATGGTGGAGATGGCAACGACACTATAAAAGCCGATAAAACCGTGACTACCGGCCTCTTTATTACCGGAGGAGCAGGTAACGATAGAATCATCGGCGGTTCCGGCAACGATTATATTATCGATAATTATGGGCAAAATTACATAAGCGCCGGCAAAGGTGACGATTATATTATCGCCAATGGCCTGGATCTGCAGGGTGAGACTGGCAATACCCTTAAAGGTGGTTTGGGTAACGACTATATCGAAGGCAGCTCCAAAAATGACTTTATCTCCGGCGGTGCGGGTAATGATGTGATTTACGGCATGGCCGGAGATGACGTTATCTCTGCTGGTTTAGGACGAGATTACGTAGATGGCGGCCATGGTCAGGATGTTATCAGCGCCAAAGGCAACGGGAATATGCTCTTTGGCGGTCAAGGTAACGATCAGATAAGCTCGCAGGGCTCGAGTAGCTTGATCGTCGATACGTATGGAGAGAATACCATAAATGTTGAGGGCGAAGCTCGTAAGGTTATAACCTCGGAGAGCAGTAAGGTTACCGCTCCCCAAGGTACCACCATTGAGCACGATCAGCCTATGGAAATTCCGGCTAATTTCCAGCCCACCGGCGATGAGACTTTCAGGGCGCGGGTTCAGAGCGATTTAGA
>OMRK01000031.1 GCA_900313515.1 uncultured bacterium
CAGTTGGTGGGGCTATATCAAATTGGAAGGCGGGGTTTTCGCAGGATGTCTAAGATAGTGAGTAAGACGACCATAGGCTTGATGCGCTTTGAGTTGAAGAATAACATCCGTGGTTACGAGTCTTTTTTTGGTGGCTCTCCTGAAACTTTGCCCAACAAGTTTGATATAAGCTGTCAAGCCATTTTGTTGGCTGTGTTTTTAGCCTTGTTTACACTGTATAAATCTGAAGCTATTTGGTTTGCACTGTTGTGCTTTTTTCTTGTAGCTTTTCTATCTCCGGTGTCTTCTAAGCTTAAAGTTCGCAATAGTGTCAGATGGTTCTTAAATATGAAAAAAAAGCTGGAAGATTCTGACGATCCGGACAAGAAAGAGTTGCTTAGTGAGATTGATAGTGTTATGAGCGAATATCGCGGTTATATGCGGGTAGTACAGATGAGTGATCAGGAGACAACGAACCAGGCAACAACTGAGCAGACGACTGACCAAACAGTAAGGCACGTAAACCGCTGAGTTCATCAATAACTACAATTTCATTTAGAACGGACGCAATATTAAAAAGGTCCGGGAGCCGTTCTTGCTTCCCGGACCTCGCGTTTTTAACCAATGCACCTGCTTACCAGACTGGTGAAGGAGCTTGGTAGGTTACTTCCTGGCCTTCATCATCGGTGTAAGTCAGCCAGATATTGATATGCTGCTTACGACTGCGGCTGTAATCTTCCCACTTGAAGTTGACAAACTTTCTAGCGCCGGCATCCAACTCCTCGATACTCTTCTCTAAAGTTTCCAGCACGCGGCGGTTATCGGAGATTTCTATTTTAACCTTAATATTTTGCCGAGCATCGCGGCCCAAGTTCTTGACCCACAAGGTACAGTTGCGCCGCACGGATGTGGTATCGCTATCGAACTGATCGCGATCTACTGTAGCCTTAATAACGGCCACGGGGTGTTGGAATTTGTTCTTCTCCTTATTCTTGGCCGCCTGAGCCAGTGGAGAGCTGACCACTAGACTTAGAGCAAAAAGAGCCGTCAAAACTGTGCTCAAAAATATCCTAAATTTACGCATTGTTGTCCTCTCTTACTTATTGAACACTTCAAGAGTATCGGGAAGCTCATGCAGGAAAAATTCCTTAGCCTCCTGTAGCGAGGCTCGATCGGGGGCCTCGAACGTTATCCTTACCATATACGAATTCGGCTGCCCGGGCTCAAAGGAGGGGTAGGAGCCGAAACGCACTTGCGGACAAGCTTTAACGGCCTTATTGAGGGCCGAGGCGAGCTTGGTTTCTATGCCTTTCACACAGATTTCCGTGTGGAACAGGGGAATTCCGGTAAAAATAGGCATAATCTGCTCCAGATAGTGGGCAAAAAACTTGGGCACTCCGGGCAGAAGATAAATATTATTCACATAGACCAGGGGCAGGAAAAAGGTGTCGCTAGGAACGGTCGGTATCAAGAGTTCGGCCTTTTCTGGAGCAAGAGCCATACGGCTTTGGGCATCGGTCAGCTCCTGGACATGGTAGTGCTTCTGCAGAACCTCAACTAAAACCTTGTGCTTAATAACTCCTTGATCAACCGCCTTGGCCACACCCTCTACGGTAACATCGTCGTGAGTAGGGCCAATTCCGCCGGACGTTATAACATAGTCGTATTTATGACTCAGATAGTCCACGGCTTCGGCAATTTCATCGATATCGTCGGGCACAATCTCTACTTGAGCTAGCGTAACGCCTTTTTCGTAAAATTTTCTGGCGGTGTGGGCAATGTTGACATCGGTCACAGTTCCATTGAGAAGTTCCTGGCCAATGATCAGCAAGGCAACCTTAGAAGGATTAGCCATGATCTAAAATTTCACCCAGTCCTTTTTGCTCTCTCATTTAATGATGTCCGCCCCAGGGAGTTTCTCTCAAAAAGGCGGAATACCCTTATAATTAAAGCATTGATAGAATTTGTAACGACGCACCGGTTTTCCTCCCCTGTACACGGTTTGGCGATTGGTTGTAGTGGATATACTTTCAAAGTGTCTCTCTAGATCTCGCACATTGAAGGGTTCGCGCGACGAGTAGGTGCCGTCGGAGTGAAGTTCTTCGGCCACTACATAGATACAGTTCCAGCCTTTGTAATCGCCAGTCTGGCTCCAAAAATCGAAGTTTTTGCAACGCTCTCCCACAACGTTGGAGCCGAGTGTCACCTGCGGTAGTTTGCTGTAATAGGCTAGCTCACTGGCTGTCTGATAGGCATGGCCAGCTAAAAAGCAGTAACGTGAATCTTTCTGGGCGCTGAGTAACTCCAAGCTGGTCTTGGCCATAAATTTCCAGCCATAAAGCTCATTAAAACGATTCAGAGCAGTGAAGTTGGTAAAAACGGCTAACCATGGCACTGAGCTCACCAGCAGAGCTGGCAGTAAAACCATCCCTAAAATAAACTGCCAACTACGTTTTTTCCACAGCTGACCTTCTTCCAAAAGCGCAGCTGTGGCAATAGTCAAGGCAGGGTAGGCGGGTAGAGGCCAGTTTAACTGAACTAGACGTATTGTGGCGATCAGTGCTATCACAATGGCAAAAGGTACAAAGCCGCAAATCAGATAAAGCCAGCGCTCATCATTTCGGCGTTTCCAGCTCTGCCAGGCGACCCAAAGTAGAAGTATAAATCCCAGAGGAGTAGGCAGAGCCGTTATGCACAGTAGCGAGCCTCCAAAGGTCTCCCGCAGGCTGTTGGCCTCACCCAATCGGGATAGGCCCTGGAACAGAAACGAAGCCCACTGATGCTGGCTGTTCCAGTAGAAGATGGGAAAAGTGAGCAACAGTGCCAAAATGGTTCCAAGCACGAACTGCCAGGTTTTGAAGAGCTTATATTTTTTCTTTATATACACTAGCAGAATGGGAGCCAAGGGTGTAAAAATCCCCGGGTATTTGGAAAGTATTGCCAATCCGGTGGCTACTCCTAAGCCTAACCACCAATAAGGGTTTTCGCTCTTATAGAGGCGGTACCCCAGATAGAGACCCAGACTCCAGAAGAAGAGCAGGGGAGCGTCGGGAAGGCTGAAAATTGAGTAGAACTCAAAGGCCGGCAAAACTGCAGCTAGACCGGCCATAATAAAGGCTGCTCGGGCATTAAAAAGCTCGCAGGCCAAACGATGCATGCAAAGCATAGTACCAGCAAAACAGAGAATCGCTGGCATTCGCACCCAAATTTCAGCATCTCCCGTCCAAAAGGTGCAAAGGCGGATCATCCAAGCGATCATGGCAGGATGATCGAAATAGGACCAATCGAGGTGCTGGCTGTAGAGCCAGTAATAGGCTTCTTCATACTTAAGCTCAGCAATGGCCGCAAACAGAACGCGCAAAACAGTAGTGACAATTAGAAGATGCAGGAAACGGAAATTCCACTTCCAGTTGTCTTCTTTTTGAGTGGTAGTACTAGTTGCTGAAGGGGAAACGGCCGCAGAAGCTACAGCGGCCTTATTCTTTTTATTGCTTGGCATTGTCTAAAGACTGTCTTCTACCGAGTCGAAATAATGGATGGTGGAAAGTTGGCGAGCGCACCAATTATCCAAACCGGTTAAAGGGGCATCGTCAGCCAATTGGGGACGGTTGAGACGGTGCAGACAGAATTTCTGCAGCCAATCGCCCAGGCGAGTAAAATGGTAAACGGCCAGGCGGGCAGGATGAATGCCGGTGGAGAGGCGAGTGCGGGGCCGATTGTGCTTTTTTATGTAAAGGGCAGCCGTGCGACCTTTAGCCTCGGCCTGGCGGAGCATGCGGGGAATATCGCGCCTTTGCGGAGTACGTTTAACATGAAAACCTATGGCCTTGTAATTGTTGTGAGCCTTAAGTCCCAGAGCCATAAGGCGCAGGCCAACCTCCTGATCCTCCCAGCCGTACTCCTTGAAATCTTCATCAAAACCGCCGATCTCCAGAAGATGCTTGCGTTTTACCGAAACATTTGAGGTCCAGAAGAAGGACATGGAGATATCTGCCATGGTGAATTTGGGCACTTCTGGACGTTTGGGGGTGGACACGTGGTTTACCCAGCCGTTGCAAACTATCTTGTCGTAGGAGGCATGGGTTAGGACATGCTGACGCAGAAGATCGGGATGAGCAATAACATCATCGTCGATAATGAGTATAACATGGCCGCGGCAGGCTCGCAGGCCGGTATTGCGAGCAGTGGCTAACCCGGCATTCTTCTCGTGGCGCAAAACGGTGAGGTGATAGGGAAGCTCCAGACTTTCGGCCATGGCCTGGGTGCCATCGGTGGAGCCGTCATCAACCAGGACAACCTCGAAACGCTCGGCGGGCAAGGTTTGATCTTTGAGTGACTCCAAAACCTTTTTAAGCACATCTTTACGGTTATGAGAGCAAATCTGTACGCTCACCTCATACTGATCAGGCGTCTGCAGAAGTTCGGCAAATTCGTTAGGGTCCATTCCCATATCCTCAATTCATAGAAAATTAACTGACACGCCACCCACTTCGCCAACGGTTGGCAAAAATACTGTTAAAAAGGAAGAGTTCCCCCGTATCTCTAGAAAAAGCCGCCAATAAACCTAAGGTGAGAAGCCGGGGGCTATTGTCGGAGCTTTTGCTGGGCGACGGCGGATCCGGTTGGAGCAAATCCTGGTTTTCACTTGAAGAAAGGTTACGTTGGAGATGGATTTTACAGAGTTTTATCAGGGCCGGAAAGATTATTTACGTTATTTATACGATTTTACCGAAGAACGTCGGAATCGAGAACTTAACTGGTCAGAGATTATAGAGAAAGCTGACGGACCTGAGAATGTTGTCTGCCTTACCGTCGATGCGGTCAAGGGCTTTTGCTCTGAGGGCCCTATGTGCTCTCCGCAGATGAAGGCCATTGTGCCGGCCATTGCCCAAACGGTACGCGAAGCCTCAGAGGCCGGAGTTGAGAACTTAATTTTTACCTGTGACCACCACACCCACAACAGCGCCGAGTTCGCCTCCTGGCCACCTCACTGCCTGGCCGACACCTCAGAGAGCGAACTGGAAGACGCCATCATGGAACTGCCCTGCCGGCCGCTTTACAAGATTTTCCCTAAATCAACCTTAAGCTCTTTTGTAGATACAATACTTTTGGATCATCTGCTCTCCTTAGAGCACATCAATACCATCGTGGCCATGGGTGGTGTAACCGATCTGTGCCTCTACCATCTGGTGGCTGGCCTGCGTTTCTACGCCATCTCTAGGGTGAAGCCTTGGCATGTCATCGTGCCTCTGAACACTTGCGCAACCTTCGATATCTCCTGCGAGCAGGCCAAAAAGATTGGGGCCAGGCCGCATGACGAGCTTCTGCAGCACACTCTGTTCCTGGAACATATGGATAACCTGGGCGCTGAAATTGTGGGAAAAATTAACAAATAACCTTAAACTGCTTAAGGGGGAGACGCAGAAAGTATAGCCGTAAATCTGTAGACGAACTAATAAAGTGAGGGCGGACCGCCGCGCAGGCGTCCGCCTTTGCTTTTGATTGGCACGACTGGCAACTTTGCGACCTGGCCAGCATTTTCCATAAGACGGCTTTGCCTGATGGTCTTTGCCAGATAAACGGCACCCCC
>OMRK01000273.1 GCA_900313515.1 uncultured bacterium
TCAGGCTGGAGAGTGTCAGTCTTGTTTTAGAACGGCAATCTTGGTGAGGCCGGCCTGGACGTGGTCGCCCGCCTTAACTAGAGCTTGGTATTTGTCGGCAGGCAGGTATACATCGGTACGGGAGCCCATACGGATTAAACCGTACCTTTCACCTTGGGCCAGAAGCTCGCCACGGGTCACCCAGTTGTAAATGCGTCTGGCTATGCAACCTACTCTTTGGGCCACCACTACCGTGCCATGTTCGTTTTCCAAGATTACGTAAGTGGAATAGTTGTGATTGGCCTTGGGCAAGCTAGCGTTAGCGTATCCGCCCTTGACATCGAACATGTCCACAACCTTTCCGCAGACGGGGGCACGGTTGATGTGAGTGTTAAAAAGTGACAAGAAGGTGGCGATGCGCAGCCACTGTTTACCTTCTCCCAAGTTAGGATCGGACACCACCGATACATCCAGCACCTTGCCATCGCAGGCCGAGAAAGCGGCCTCGCGGTCTTCGTGAATTGTACGCCGAGGATCCCGCAGGAAGGCGGCTACTCCAGCCAAAAGGAAGAGGGGGAAATACCAGAAGGAACATTTCCACTTCTTGAGTCCCCAGCTGCAGGTAACCAACGGAAGAACGAACTTCAAAAAATCTTTGGCTATCTTGATGGGACCCAAAGAAAGGGAGGCACGCCCCTCCACTGCGTGGATGTTGAGGGCACCTTGAGCCGGGCTGGGAGTAAAGCGCAGGTGATCTACCCAAACCGGCGGCAGATCGGTGGCGATGGTCTCTTTGTAAACTCTGAAGGAATCGATGTAACGTTCCAAACAGGTAGGCTGAACGGGCTGACACGAGTTACGCCGCCAGCAAGAAGTCACAAAATTACGTAACTTCCTCAACCAAGCCATTTCCAGACAACTGACCGTTCCTCCTGGAACAAGTAGACCGGTACAGGCTTCCATGGTCTTTTTGAGCATATCGTCTGAAAGCAGGTCTATGGGATAGCTTAGCACTATAGCCTCAAAATGGCCGGGCATATCCAATTCCCACAGTAGTTTGTTAACTAAAGTAGCCTGTCCACGTCCGCGCCCGTCGTCATTTTCCACAAATTTAGGGCTCGTCAAGGAAATTCGACCATCTTCACACCTGTAACCTGGCTCGGCTTCCAGGCGCTCCCTCAAAGAAGCTAACTGGGTGGAGAGCCCATCAATTACCACGAGCTCATCACCTTCGTGGAGTGAGCGGATCATCTTTATGACCAAAGCTGGTATCTGTGCCCCTACCAGCAGAACACGCTTGGGGGAATTGAGACGGAATACCTCTTGAAGTAAAGCTTGATATAATCGCGGAGATGTAAGCATAACGTTACTCCCATTTGTCTTTAGTGGTATAAACAATACGAAACTACAAAACGTGGGTAATTTCGTTTTTTTAGAAAAAAATCCCCCCTTCAGGCTGTACCGGTTTAACCCGGCATGGCCAGCCTAAAGGGGGGATACTCAGTTTATTTGGAAGCTATGCGACGGCCTAACTCGTAAGCGGCCTGCAAATCCTTGGGGAATTGGGTTTCGTGAACTAGTTTCTTATGATCCGGATCGAACATGCTGGAGGCGTATTTGCTGTAGTCGGGGAACTGCCAGGTGTCGGCTGCGGTGATCACTTCACAGGAACCGAATGTCCGACTTAACCAACTTTGCATATCTTTAAGGAGCTTATCAAAATACCCGGGCTGAGGTGCACCCATGGTGGCAATCAATCCTACGGGAATTTTGCGGTTGAATAATGACTTCATCTCCGGAGAATAGTCAAAGTAGGGGAAGAGTAGGCGCTCCATAAGTGCGGCAGTATCGCTGCTGGCTGCTCCGAAATATATGGGAAAACCGATCAGAAGACCGGAGGCCTCCTCGTGGATCTCCTTCAAGATAGGCTTTAATTCATCGTTGTAAGTACATCGTCCAAAGGTGGGAGCTCCCAGGCGTTTGCAGGCAAAACAACTGTAGCAGCCATGGAACTGAAGATCGCGGAGGTTTACCAGTTTAGTTTCTGCCCCAGCCTCTTGGGCGCCTTGGGCCGCCTTTTTGAGCATCTGCGCCGTATTTTGGTTGTTGCGTGGGCTTCCGTTGACGATGATTATTTTTTTTGCCATATGCGTATCCTCACTTTTTATCTTGATAACCTAGATCGTAACATGTACGGGTTCTGGAATCTGGATTGGCACAACAATAGCGCTGTAGCTCTAAGATAGAGCTTCCATCGGTTACAGTAGATCTTAAGTTTAATAGCTATCTACTTTAATCCACGTAGAACACGTGATTCTCTTTGCGCTTTGCCGCCGGAGGCAGCTCGCCATCAACATATCCCAGCGCACAGTGACCGATGCCTTCAAACTCACCCTCAAGACCGAGTTCTTTGAGAAGGTTCTTGTAAGTGTCCATCTCAAATTCTTCTTTGGCACGGTGAATCCAGATGCTACCGAGCCCGAGCGAATGAGCCGCAAGCAGCATATTCCCCATGACGAGACTGCCGTCATAAACACGAATGGGCCAGTCTTTTTCTGTTAAAACTATAAGAATAACCGGTGCCCCATAAAAAGGATCGAAGCCCTCGTTCCAGCCGCCGATTTTGCAATTATCAGCAGAAATCTTGTTTCGCAGCTCCTTGTTGGTAACAGCAATAATCCGCGTGGCTTGCTTGCCCCTGGCATTTGCAGCATATAATCCCGCCTCGATCACCTGATCTATCATTTCTTTGGAAACCATATCAGGTTTGAATTTTCTGCAGCTTCTGCGCTCAAGCATATCTTTAATAGTTTGATTCAAGATTGAAGTCTCCATGCAAGTCTTTCTTTTATTGCTATGAGTTTAAGCAACACTGATAGTAAATAGCCGTGGCATATATTGCACAAACTTGAATTGTCGACCTGCTCGGATGGAGGTCTTAAACTTTTTTTATAAGTAGCCCAGGCGCACAAATCAAAAGAGAGACCACGAATATGTTAAATTAAAACAAGCGGACTCTACACAGAGGCAACTCAGGGGTTTCTCACATGTATTAGGGATACTCAACCCAGCTTCCGTTTTTCAATACTTCATATTTTCCCCACTCGGGTTTTCCGACATCACGGCCTTTAATTCGAATAGGTATAAATGCATCATGCTGACAATTCGGTAACGGATCTTCAATATCTATCCAGCCTTTTTCATCAATAAGACCGTTCCATTCTTCGTATAAATCTTCTAACAAAAAATAGAAACGATCCGATGAACCTATAACCGCATCCAAACTGCA
>OMRK01000069.1 GCA_900313515.1 uncultured bacterium
GTCCTTGACATGTGTTTGCTGATTTTTTGTGCACATATTGCTAGAAGCCTTCCTGCCACTATTTTTATAACTGGTCAAGTTTACTATTCGAGCGTTTGAAAAGCAACTTGAGAACCTCTGCTGTGGATAAGGTAGATTTTTTTAAGTGGAGCATCTAGGCTTTTCTTAAAGTACTTAGCCCACTCTGGAAAGTCCAGTTAGGCTAGGCAGGAGGAAGCTCTAGGGCTTTTGAAGGACTGCGGGTCGTGGGTGAATGACAAAAGCATATCGATACTGTGCCAGGTTGGACTGCAGATAATGGGGATTTTCTATGCCGGAAGTTAAAGGGAACATAACTGGTTTAAAACCCAATCAGAAAAAATCACTCGCCCGCTTGTTTCAGAGACGGGTTGATCGTGCCAGCTTGATAAGCTGGGAGCTGGGACGTCAGCTTACGGAAATCTCTGCGGATACGGGGCGACAAATTGGTATATTGATCGACCGCAGGGGTAATATTCTGCAGGTTTTTGTGGGAGATTCCAAGTCCATCCTTATATCAGATTTAAGTCGTTTCAGAGTTGGAAAATCACGTTTCCGCGGGGTTCGCTGGGTACATACTCACTTGAATTCCGAGCCTTTGACTCAAGATGATCTCACCGACTTGGCGCTCTTGCGTTTCGATGCGGTGGCGGCTGTGGAAACATTGGAAAACGGTCTGCCTGGTCGTATTTACGCCGCCTGGTTGGATCCACAGGCAACGAAGAACCCATGGCATTTGGAAAAGCCTGTGCCTTTAAATCAATTCCGCCTGGATTTTTACGGATTGATCAACGCCTTAGAACAAGAATTCGCTCGTCGAGTGGATTCGCAGTCTACAGGACAGGCTCGACGTCGGGCGGTGCTTGTGGGGGTGACCACCGATCGCCTGGAGGATCTTCAGCGCTCTATGACCGAGCTTATCGAGCTGGCAGCCTCCGCCGAAATAGAGGTTGTTGATACCGTTACGCAGAAGAGGCCGTATCTTAATCCTAAGTTTGTAGTGGGTAGTGGTAAGCTTACCGACATAATGATCACGGCTATGCAGAAAAGTGCTGAAATGATCATTTTTGCCGGTGAGTTGAGTGGTTCGCAGATGCGGGCTATTTCTGAGGTCTGTGAGTTGGAGGTCATAGACCGTACGCAACTTATTTTAGATATCTTTGCCAGAAGGGCAGCTAGTCGGGATGGTAAACTTCAGGTGGAGCTGGCTCAGATGAAATATAGCCTGCCTCGCTTGGTTATGAAGGATGATTTTATGTCCCGGATTACCGGAGGAATTGGGGCCAAGGGTCCGGGAGAAACTAAAATTGAGGTGCTGCGTCGTAGAGTTAAGGATCGCATAGCAAAACTGGAGCATGAACTGGAACAACTTTCCGGTCAACGTGGGCGTCGACGGGCGGGGCGTAACAAGTCTGGCCTGCCCATTGTAAATTTGGTTGGCTACACTAATGCCGGTAAATCAACCATCTTGCGCACGTTGACAGGAGCGGAAATTTTGGTGGAGAAACGCATGTTTGCCACCTTGGATCCTACTTCTAGGCGTTTATGTCTGCCATCGGGGCGCAAATCTATACTTATAGACACGGTCGGCTTTATTCAGGATCTGCCCAGTGATCTGGCCAAGGCCTTTAGAGCAACTCTAGAGGAGTTGGGAGATGCCGATATTTTGGTTCACGTTATTGACCTCTCCAATCCGGAATATTCTAATCAGATGATGGCTGTTGAGCAGATTCTGGAGGAACTGGCTTTAGATGACATTCCCCAGTTGGTAGTTTTCAATAAAATCGATAAAACTGCTCCGGAAATAGTGAGTAGCGTGCGGGCTGTTTGGCCGGAAGCGGCCTTTGTATCTGCTTTGGAGGCAACGACCTTGCGACCTATGCTGGAAAAGTTGGATGAAGAAATTGGTCGGTTGGTTGGCCGATCTGATAGGGCTCCTTCCGAAGTTGATCAGAAGAGAGGTAGCGAAGGTGAAGGTAGCGTTAGCCTAATTACGTAATTGTTCGGGATTCCGGCCACAGCAAGACGAGGGGAGGGGGAAAACATGAATGTTATGTTACTTTTTGGCGGTGCTGGAAGAGTATGACTGGACTGGTGGCGGAAGCCGCATTTATTGTTGAGGGCAGGTAGTACATGTCATTAAAAACTATAGCAAATTTACGTTTAACGATCATGATCCTTATTATACCTGTATCTGCGGCTATATTGGTGCTGACCGCCTTGGGAGGGTTGCCCTTGTATTTCGCAATTTGGCCGGCGGTCGGGGGGGTTTTGCTTTATGGTAATTTTGTGGAGCGCCGGGAGGATAACAAGCAGTTGGCTTCGACTATAGTTAACGAAGCTATGGAGTTAGTTGATAAAAACCTGTTCAGAGCTGCTCGTGAACATTTAAAATTGGCTATAAAGCTGTCACCTGACTATTATGGGATTCATATGGTGGAGGGAGTGATCTGCCGCAATGAGCAGCAGTTTGATCTCGCCCAAAAGGAATTGAATTTGGCTGTTAAGGCTAATCCTAATTCATATAGATCTTATTTTGCTTTAGGACTGACCTGTCTGCAGGCTAAAAAGGTTGTAGCTGCCATTGCCGCCTTTCGGGGAGCTCTCAGGGTCAGGCCAGACAAGTGGGAGGTTTATTTTATTTTAGCTCAAGCTTACGAACTTGATGGTGACAAGATTAAGGCTGTGGAAAACTATAAGAAATATGTTGAGTTGGCTGGCTCCACAATTGAGGCACAGATGGATTCCAAGATTAAAGAAGACATAAAAAATAGTCGTATGAGGATACTTGAATTACAGTAAATGTGACCCTGCAAGAGTTGGCAGAGGGAATGTTGAGGGGGGGTAAGTAAATGATGAGGTGAAAATTGGCTAGAAAAGCGGGAAAGCGGGAGAACAAAGCCGAGTCCTTAAAAACTGATAATAGTTTAGATAATAAGATTGCTCTATTGGCAGGGTTGGTTTTCTTGTTGTTGGCTCTGTTTCAGGTCATACCTGATGGCTATTCTCACTGGCATGCCGTCTCGGTGGGGGCCGACAATATCAAAGTCTGCAAAAAGCAGTTGGACCGGCTTCATGTTTTAGTTGGTCGCTACAAGGCCAAGAACAAGGTCTATCCAGAGAATTTGGAGGCTTTGGGGGATGGTAAAAAGGGAGTGGCTGGGCCGGGTGGGTTACCTGTGTGTCCAGCTGCAACGCTGAATAAAGTTGGGCAGAGCTATACTATAACAGTAATCAATTCTGGACATTACGTGATTAGGTGTGCTGGCAGTAACCATACTAATATTGGTTATGATAAAGATCAACCTTACTATGATTCGCTTTATGGACTGAATCCAACCTACCCGGGTGAGGCTAGTCCGGAGGATAAGCCAACTACCAGTGTGCATTTCAGCAAGATCATTAAGTAAGGTTTTGTGGAGTTGGATTAGATGCAGCCAGCGTGGTTGATTTCAGGACTCGCTGTAGTTCCGTTTCCTTGGGGAAACCACGGTGACTCTGGAAATACTGGTTGGCAGAGGTGAAAAACTCCTGTAGTTCCGAGTCCGATTTGTCGTGTGAATAAAGGGCCGCTTGCAGAGCCATGTCCAGTTTATCTAGTGCATGTACAAATTTTGCTTCTGGGGTAACGCCTCTCTGGTATTCTTGGAATACGGCCTGGAGATGGATCTTGCGGTCGCAGACTCCGCTTAACAAACTGCGGAACGCCTTTGTCTCCAAATTGTGTTTTTCCTCTTGGCTAATCTTATCGTAAGGGGTGAGATCGCCCGCCCCCACCTCGGCCAAATCATGCAGAATGGCCAATTCCAACACACGCTGATAATTGAGATTTCTTGGGGTAAGCAGGGTGGCGAGGTAGGCTACTCCCCAACTGTGCGCAGCCACGCTCTCCGCGTTCTGTACTCCTACTCGCTGCCAGCCAGATCGAGCTAATTGTTTTAATTTGTAAGCTGCCAGCAGATGCTGCACCAGACGATCCTCGGGTAGTTCATGCGTTTCCGCTGGAGCAACAGTAGTTGTATTTTGAGGCAAATTTTTGTCTGCAGGAGCTAAGCTAGTGTCGGTTTGGACGTTTTCATCGATCGGCGTTTGCTTCTTCGTAACCGTGTCGGTATCCATTTCTGAGTGGACACCTGATTTTTCAGGAACGGCGCGGGCATTACCACGCCCGCTGTTTTTAACTGCTCTACCCTTGCGGCCGTAAGAATGGAGAACGTTATCGCGTTGAAAGTATCTTTTCATAAAATTCCTAAAAAAAGGCTGCCATGTTGAGGTGGTGCTATTCCTGGCCTAAGTGCAGATCAGCCGTACTATGAGATCGAATGCAGCATCCGGCAGATATTTTTTGATAAAAAGCAGGAACTTGGCATCCCATGGCCCGGCGTAGCGCTGCCTGGGGCAGGGGGAATTTAACGCTTTCACTATCATTCTTGCGACGTAGTCGGGAGAGCCAACAAAATTATCTCCATAGCAAAGCTTCAAAACATTGCTCATCTTGGCACAGAGCTTAGCATAAGGCCCATTTTGTGAGGTTTCCTGCATATGGCGCACGGCAATGTCCGGCCACTCCGACTTAATGACACCGGGCTCTATCAAAATGACCTTGATTCCGTAGGAACTGACCTCTTGGCGCAGGCTATCGCTTAAAATCTCCACGGCACTCTTGGAAGCGTAATACCAGCCGCCCATGGGTGTGTAAACTTTGGCTCCCATTGAAGCTACGTTTACAATGCGTCCCTGCTCGGCCTGGCGCATAAAGGGTAGAACTTCGCGAATCATGTTGGCTA
>OMRK01000268.1 GCA_900313515.1 uncultured bacterium
CAACTTAAGCTAGGTTAAGGGGAACAGCTTGGGTACCAAGTAATTCATTTCAATCTTCCACCACGGCCAATCGTGAGAGACATCGTGGCCCCAAAGCTCGAAATTGTGGCGAATGCCCACCTTTTCCATGGCCTCGTGCATCTCTACCGTGTAATGGACCCGTTCCCAGGCTCCCTGACCGCACAGAATGTTGATACTGCAACCATCCAAAGAGCGGCGGATATCATGATCGTAAAGATTGGAGACATAACTCACCGGATTGTGATAATAGCACCTATCATCAAAATATCCATCTAAGAAACAACTAATATTGTAAATACCGCTCATACCGATGCACCAGCGGAAGGTTTCATGATGGCGGAAAAGAGTATTTATGGCATGATAGGCACCGAAACTAGCACCGGCGGTAGCCAAAGGTAAGCGGCTGCGGCAATTCCCATAAATAAAGGGCACCACCTCATTAATTACGTAGCGATCATAAAGCTCCTGACGCCAAGCCCGCTCACCGGGACCTATGGAAGGGTTATCCCAACTCAGATCGTTAATGCTATTTATGGAAAACACCTTAATGCGCCCACGCTCGATATGTTCAGATAAAGCATCAATCATACCGAAGCGCTCCAGCTCCTCGAAATCGGCCGAAGCTGTAGGGAAGTAAAGCAGGGGCACGCCCCAGTGACCGTAGATGGCAATGGGCATATTGCCGCCCAAGGCATCACTGTAAGGATTATATTTCTCTACACGCATACAAATACAATCGACAGACGGCAAGCTAGCTCGGAGAGTGCCTTAAAGCCTGTCGTTTACCTCCTGCCTATTTTCTTCGCCTTTAAGCCAGTACTCAGGAAAAGTCTGACACTTTTCAAAACCGGGGCAACTCAAACAGCGCTTATTGCGCATGTTCACCTCGCGCAGGCGCTTATCCCGGCACTGAGGTTCAAAAAAATCGAAATTATCGAAGTATTTCTGCAAATACTCTTCCTTATAAAGAGCCATTCTATCCCTATCCTCCTCTAAAGAGCCGCTCCCGGAACATACACGAGCCCGGCAGAAAGCCCCGTTAAGCTAAAGGCATCCTAATTCGAAAAATACGGCAGTAATTATAACACAAACTACAAAACGGTTACAAGGAATCATCCCCCGCAAAAGCTTAAGCAGAACAGCGAAAATTCCCTCTGTATGCCTAAATTAGAGACTGTGGCTCAGGATCGATGGACACTGTGATATTGCCCACCCCGCGCACGGCGTGATCTGAAACATGCGAGCAAATCTGCACCATTTCGCGAAAATTTTTGCCCTTAAAAATTACGTGCCAGCGGTAAAGGCTCTGAATTTTTTCCACAGGACATGGTGCCGGGCCCAAAACTTCCCCCTCCGTAACCTCAGAACGCATAAACTCTGCCGCCTTCAAAGCCAACTCTCGCACCTTTTCCTCATTCTTTCCAGAAATTAGTAAGCGCACCAAACGGCAAAAAGGCGGATACATAGCCTCTCGACGAGCCTGCAACTCACGGTTATACATACTCTGGTAATCGTAGCGAGCAGCTGCCTCAATAATGGGGTGTTCTACGTTCCAGCCCTGCAGAATCACCTCACCACCCAAACTACCCCGGCCAGCCCGACCAGCTGCCTGGGCCAACAGTTGGAAAGTGCGCTCACTGGCCCGGAAATCTGGCTGATTGAGCTCACCATCGGCCCGCAGGATTCCCACCAGAGTCACTTTGGGATAATCAAGTCCCTTGGCAATCATCTTGGTTCCTAGCAGAATCTGAGTCTTGCCACTGCCAAATTCCTGCAATATGGACTGCTGAGAGCCCTTTCTGGTAACGGTGTCACGATCCATACGCGAAATTCTCACACCGGGAAAAAGCTCGGTTATTTCATCCGCCAAGCGTTCCACTCCAGGAGCGCCCGCCTTAAGTACCAAGGCCTTACATTTAGGACAACATCTCGGCAAAGGTTCACGGTAATTGCAATAGTGACAGATCAAACTTTTGTCACTGCGGTGCCAGGTGAGAGTGATACTGCAATTAGGACACATGGGCACGTAATTACAGTTACTACATTGCACGCTGGAGGCAAATCCGCGCCTATTAAGCAGCAGCACAGACTGTTCCCCTCGTTCCAAGCGCTGTTGTATAGCCTCCTGCAACTCCCTAGAGATAAGGCTATCTGGACGACCAGATCGGCGCATGTCTATAACGCGAATGGGAGGCAGTTCACGTCCATTCGGCCTGCTAGTCAATTCCACCAGGCGATATACGCCCTTCTTAGCCAAATAGAAGCTTTCCACCGAGGGCGTAGCGCTGCCCAACACTAAAGCAGCCTTGTGCTCTTTAGCCAGTATAAAGGCCATTTGTCTAGCATGGTAACGAGGCGTTTGCTCCTGCTTGTAGGATGATTCATGTTCTTCATCTACACAGATAAAGCCAACGTTATTGAATGGAGCAAATATGGCCGAACGTGTTCCCAAGGCCACACTCAGCTCACCCCGGCGCATGGCCCACCAAAATTCACGCCTTTCAGGAACGGAAAGGGCGGAATTGAGCACCCCCACTTTATCCCCCAGCCGACCGCGGTAACGTTCCACCGCCTGCGGAGTCAAGGATATCTCCGGAACCAGCACTATTCCCTGCCTACCCTGCTCCAACACACGGCGCAAGGCTTGCAGATAAACCTCAGTCTTGCCGCTGCCGGTAACTCCATACAAAAGGACTGGCCGACCATCTTCGGCCGATTGGCAGACGGCTTCCACCGCCTGCTCCTGCGCCGAGGTCAAAGGCAATTCTGGATAGGCAACCGCCTGGATTGAGCTCGTCTTTTTACTCTTCCGCTTGCATTTTTTTAGCCACATGGACTTTAAGTTATCCATGACTGGAGCAGGAACTACTGCTGAAAAACTCTCATACCAAGATCCGGCGTAGTAAGAGCGCAGTATATTGACCAGCTTCATTAAAGGGCCATCCCAAAAAGGCGAAGCTTCTAAAACGTCAAGAATGGAACGCAGCTTAAATTGTTTTTCTTCAGCAGAAAGCTCATTAAAAAGATCGACCACCACACCCATAAGCGTAGTGAGCCTAGACTTGACCTCTGGAGATAACCCAGCTGAACCGGCTGGAGCAATATCATCAAAACTGATCTGTAGGCTAGGTTCTAAATCCTCGTGGGCCCCACCAAAAGGGACCTTCACGACACAACCTATCGACAAGGAAGCCTGATACTCCGGCGGCACAGCATAGGTAAAAGGGCGATTTAAAGCCCGTGTAGGGCGATCTACCACCACACGGGCATAACGATGAACGGTATCGGTCACGTAATTATTCGTTAAGTAGTCTGGCTACTTATCCAAAGTTACCAAAATAGCCTTGGTAAAACCACTCTCTTTGAGCCGTTGCAAGGCCACTTCGGCATCGGCCCTGGCCGAGAATGAACCGGAGTAAACCCTGTAGAAAGCGCTTCCACCAGCACGCTCAAACTTGCGACACACGGCGCTGTAACCCTTGGCCTGAAGTTCCCTAATAAGTTCATTGGCGTTAGCCTCATTGGAGAAAGCGCCAATCTGACAACTGAGATACTTACCCTCAGGAACAGGAGCGTATTTCTTGGTTGAAGCCGCAATAGTGGAAGTGGTAGCGGCCGGCGCCTCAGAACTGGGCTTAATAGTAGTCTTAGTTTGCGTAGGAGCAGAAACTGCCGGTGCCTTGCTGGTAGTAGTTGTAGAAGAATCGGCTGGCGCAGACACCGTGCTAGTTTTGGTAGTGGTAGTCTGCGTGGAGGAAGCAGCAGCCGGCTTAGAAGGCGCCGAGGTTGTCTCGCTCTTGCTGGCAGCAACCACATTGTTTGGCGTGTTTACATTAGCCAAAAGATCTTCGGCATAGTTGAAAACATCATGGGCAGCACGTCCCTCATTGACAATGCGATCCACACGGTACACCACCTTATTAGGCAGCTTATCCTTCAAGTAGATGATGCCTACAAAAAGCAGATCTTCGTTCAAGATATTAAGCTTCTTCTCGCAGAACTGCTTCTCACGCTCGTGGTTGATGTGATAAGAAAAGACCTGCATGCCAGAACGGGCCCGGGCATACTTGTAAGCGCCCTTGTCATTCTTTTCTGCCAAAAGCTTGGTTATTTCAGAGATAAGCTCCTTCTCCGCACGGGTCATCTCCGCTTTGGACTCATCTCCCACTATCAAAACCGCATAATCGCTGTTTTTAGTCTCTACCCCCGCCGCTTCCGTCTTGCTGATGTTTAAGCAAAAGAACAAAGAAAAAATAAAAGCTGCAGCAACTACTAGTTTAACCTGCATCTGTCTATATAAACTGATATTCAAGAGAGAACCTCCGCTTCAATTTTCTCAATTCATAGTAAGAACGAGTGCTACACGACACTCGGCGCCCTACCTTTTCGCTGTTGAAGTTTTTATCCTGCAAAGAATGCGTAACCAGGCCTCAATTGAACCGCTCTCGGTCATCAATTACAGCGTCAAGGCTGCCCCAAACCTCAAATGGTAGCCAACTCCGGCCTTTATCCCCACCAATCAATACTCTAGATACGTTTACAGATGCCTACCTTCAACCAATAGAATGCAAAATATCGCAAAATGTCTCTCTCACAATTTCAGCTCATTCCCCTGTTGAAGTTATTGCCGTGCGAGCTTAGATATTCCCCATGCAACTTCATCTATTCCGCCGCCTACCTTGTGGCATAACAATGAGCAATTAACAATTAGCAATTAACAATTAGCAATGAGCAATTAACAATTGGAAATGAGGAATTGGTAATTTGCATCGGCTGGGTGGTGGGACTGATTCTGGAGGCCCTGCTGGACGTGTGCG
>OMRK01000056.1 GCA_900313515.1 uncultured bacterium
AAAGGCTGGTTTGTATGGCAGCGCATGACGTTGAGGGTATGGACTCTGAAAAGGTAGCAGATAGCAATTTTCATAATCACTATATTTACGTCCGACCTGATGAGGAAGATGGGGAGGGCTCCTCTGAAAATTTGTCCAAGGCTGAATGCTTCTATGTGGAGGGCAATTTTCGGGAAGCTCAGAAGTTCTACGCTTGCGCCGCTAAAGAAGGTAATTCGGATGTAAAGATAGGCGGTTTGAGGGGATATATTTACTGCACTTTGGCGTTGAACGATTTGGAAAAAGCCAAAGAAGAATGTTCAAATTTTATGAAGCTTTTTCCCGAAGCCTTACAATCCAAGAGTACTTGGCTTTATGTTAGTTCCTGCGATCTGCGTGAGGCTGATATCGATAAACTTAAGGAACTTGCCCAAGAGGTTTATACCGACCAAAATGTTATAACTTTGGGTGATGATTACAGATTCATAATGGAGAATGTTTTTGTCTTCTACAAATTAAACTGGCAAGACAAGGCAATGTTGGCCTCCAAGAGATGGCTGAGTAATTTTGGGGCTAGTCTCAATAAATGCCAGTGCATGGGCGAAATGTATTATAGATTGGGGCGCTTTGATAAGGCTTTTGAATTTTTGCAGATGGCCGCGCAAAAAGGGGTAGATCGCGCTCGTTTATGGTATCTGCATGCCTTGGCCGCTGCCAATAACAACAATTTCGAGGTAGCTGACAGCTCGGTTAAAAAAGCAGAAAAATTGAATTGCACGCTTCCGTTTATGGCAGATTTAGCCTCACAAATAAATTCGATTAAGGCACGCGAAGAGCGAGGCTTTCTCTATAAGCTGAAAAAGACACTGCTACCCTGGCAGTAAGATCGCCTCGCTCTTTCTCCTAAAACAATTTATAACCAAGACATGAGTGGCGTGTCGCTTACGTCCATATCGTCTGCGGACGTTTCGGCTTGGCCATTTTCCGTTAATGGAGCTGTAGCCGCTGCTACCAGTGGATCCTTGTTGACTTTGATTTCTTCGGGATCGCTCACATAGCGCTTGGCTTCATCTTCGGCTACCAGCCCAATGGAAACCAGACGTGACAGCGACTTGCCCAGGGTTTGCATGTTACCTTCGCGCATAAGTCGATCTAACTGATCGACCTTACCGTCTTTGAGCTGGGCGCGAATAGGATCGTTGTTGGCCAGAATTTCGAAGGTGGGAATTACGCCGCGATTGTCGTTTCGGTTAACCAGAGTTTGGTGAATGACCACACGCAGGGCATTGGAGAGAACGGGCAGATAGCGGCGACTTTCACCCTCAGAGAAGGAACTGACCAAACGTTCCAAGCTCTGCACGGAACTGGTGGCATCTAAAACGGCTATTACCAGCTTTTTGCTCACTGCTGCCCTTATAGCCAAGGCGGCTGCTTCGCGATCGGGCAACTCACTTATACCTATCACATCGGCGTCTAAATCCATGGCCTGCTTAATGCCGCTGGCAAACGAAGGCGTATCTAAACCGATCTCACGTTGCAAGATTGTGCTGGAGCGGTTCTCGTGCCAAAACTGGATGGGTCTTTCCAGATCGACAATGCGCATGAGTCTGGTATCGTTGAGATAGGAAATAAGGGCCGCCAAGGTATTTATTTTGCCACTGCGGGGAAGGCCGCTGAGTAAGATAAGGCCTGTAGGCTGTTCCAAAATTTTCTCAACAAAAGCTACATCCAGTCCCAGGGTTTCCAGCTTGGGAATGTCTATACGCAGGCGTTTAAACGAAGCGCATAAGTTGCCTCGTTCCAAAAATAAGTTAACTTTAAAACCCGTACCAGAACCGGCCACACAGGTTTGAGCGTGGCCGCTCTTTACCAGCTGTGATTTGAGGTGAGCTGTAAGCACGGGAGAGAGTAACTTGCGACAGTCTGAACCGCTAAGTGGAGCACTCTCTACCAGGCTGAGCACGCCGTTTATGCGCAGAGCTGGCGCACTGCCTACGTTAATATTCAACGAAGATGACTTGTGGGTGACAGCTATTTCCAGGAGCTGACTAAGGGAATAAGGAACGGTGGCCACTTCGCCATCGCCATCCACAAAATTATCGCACAGCAGATTCATGCGCTCAAGCAGTTCTTGCAAAACGGCTCCGTTGACTTCCATAGACAGACACTCCTAGCGATTAGTTAAAAGAAGATCCTGCCACCCCCTATTTCTTGCACATACAGCTACACCGCGAAAAACTAACTCTCCGCTTGGCTGGGGGCGATGAACTCCAGTTGTTTATCCTCCTGCTTGCGGGCCTCTGAATTAACCGCCTCGAGCAAATCCTCAACAGGGGCCATGTTTTCAGATTCGGCTTCGGCCTCATCATTAAGATTCGCCACGAAATCCGCTAAACTAGGCGTTTCGCCACTGAAATCGTTTATATTGATATCGCTTTGAGTGCTGACACTGGAATACAGGTTAACAATGTCGCTATCTTCTGGGCTCGGCTTAGCCTCAGGCCCCGCAAGAGCGGCAGTTAAAGCTTCACCGTCCACCGACTCAACGTCCTCATCCAGGGTGGGAATGACCTCACTGACCCTCTTACCTGCGGTATGATCCACAAAGACCTCACCTCTGGATATTTCTTGCAAAGCCATGCTGACTGGCTTGGCGGCATTGTAATTTTCTACTGAAGAGCAACCATCGTTGATCTGGCGAGCGCGTTTAAGTGCCAGGGTTACTAATTCAAATTTGTTATTCACCTTGGTGAGCAGTTCATCCAAGCTCGGATCTACGAGCATGTTCAGCCTCCAATGCGATCTCCTATAGCATGCCAAAAAGATCGCGAGTAATGTAAAATCGTTCTTTTGATCCCGGTGAATACGTTCCTATAAGCTAAAAATCCTTCCCCCAGAAGGAAGCCGGTAAAATGAGCTCTAAAAATACCGGGATTGAGTTGCTTACAGCAAGATTGAAGAAAGCGTTGTGTATACTGTTTTAAGAGGCTCTAGTTTGGAATTTTGGGTTTATCTTAGTCTGGGGAATACTTTTGGACTGGGGAGGGGTATTGGCCTTTATTAATTATGGAATACTTCTGCAATGAAAAATACCAATATCACCTGGGCGAAGATAACCTGGAGCTGTTAGACGGAATTTTGCGCGAAAGTCAGGGGCGTGGGATTGTTGTAATAGATAAAAATGTTTTGCGTTTGTACCAGGGGCTCATTGATAGGGCTTTTGCCGTGGGCACGATTGGCCGCTATGTTTTGGAGGGTGGGGAAAAATCTAAGAATTTAGCCCAAATAGAAGCGCTCTATGCGAAGTTTGCTCAGTACGGGGCAGACCGAACTACTCCCATTTTTGCCATTGGGGGGGGAGTTACCGGAGATATAGTTGGACTGGCCGCTGCCACCTATATGCGTGGCCTTCCGCTGGTGCAGATTCCCACTACGCTTTTGGCTATGGTGGATTCGTCTATAGGTGGTAAGAATGGAATTGATCTCCCACAAGGTAAAAACCTGGTAGGAACTTTCTACAATCCCCGCTTGATAGTGGCTGACATTCGTTTTTTAAGTACTCTGCCCAGTTTGGAATGGTCAAATGGCTTGGCAGAAATTTTCAAAGCGGCTCTTATAAGTGAAACGGGTTTCCTATCCGGCTTAGAGGCTGGTTGCCATAAATATTTTGGTAGCAAGGGATGGGAAGAAAATGAGGGGGACTCGGAGAGATTTTGTGCAAAGGGGGAGGGAAAACTTTCGGCTGATAGGGCAAACGAAGTGTCGACAGGTGCAGATAACGGCACTTTGCCGGTTGGACTTTACCAAAGCTTGTATAGGAATCACCAATTTTTAGTGTATTTGATCCGTTCGGCTGTAGAGGAAAAATTATATTTAGTCGATAGGGATCCTAAAGACAGTGGAGGAGATCGTTTTAAACTTAATTTAGGTCATACTTTTGCTCATTCGCTAGAGGTCGCCTCTTCCTACAGTTTACCCCATGGTCGGGCTGTGGGGATAGGGATGATTTTAGCCACTTCCCTGGCTCTTAATTTAGGAATTTTGGAGGAACCCTTAATGCCTAGAATGAAAAGGCTATTAGGTTTTTGGGGGTTGCCGGTCTCTGTTCCAGCGGGGCTGGATTGGAAGGCGGCAGTTGATAGTTTAGCCTTTGATAAGAAGCGCCATTTAGGGCGGAGTGTCTTTGTGGTACCTTTGGCTGCAGGTAAGGTTGTAAAAGTCGAAGGAATAGAGCGGGCTCTGCTTGAGCGTATTTTTAACGGTAGCTTTTCTACCTACAGCGGAGAAGGGCACCTGTCGGTTAGATAGACTTGAGAGGGAAATCGTAGCTGTGGCTAAGTTGCGTGTATTTATACTTAATGGTCCCAACATGAACTTGCTGGGAACTCGTGAGCCGGGAGTTTACGGCGGTGTGTCCTATGAGCAGCTCATTGCTCAGGTCTCAGCCTGGGCTGGTCAGTTGGATATAGAGCTTGGGTATGCGCAGACTAATTCGGAAGGTGGCATCGTCGATTATATTCATGCTGCCATGGGGCAGTTTGATGTGATTATTCTCAATCCTGGAGCTTTTGCCCATACCTCTTATGCCTTACGTGACGCTATAGTTGCGGTAGGACTGCCGGTCATTGAAGTTCACATAAGCAATATCTTTGCCCGAGAGGAATGGCGGGCTAAGTCGGTGATTGCTCCCATCTGTGTGGGAACCATCAGTGGCCTAGGCATTTTGGGGTACCGTCTAGCTTTGGAAGCCTGCAAGCAGTTATGGAGCCAGCAGACTTCATCGGCCTCTGTTCCCGGCGGTGTTGTCTTTACAGATACTCCGGCCAGCATAAGCTTAAGTGCTTCTCCGCCTTCTGCTCCCACACCGCCGACTGCGCCTAGTGGGCATGGAACGTCCGCCAGCGGTTCTTCCGCTTCTGGCTCTGCTTCATCTGCAGGAAAGAGTTCCGCAGGAGCGGTAACTCGCAAATTGGCTCCAAGCGAAGTTGTGCCTTCTCTGGTTCCTGTTTCTACCGAGACCGATCTCACCGATTTGGCTAACTTGTTCACTCCGTTGCGCAAGTATGAGGTGCGCCCGCATGTTGGCAATCTCGGTGGTGAAGTTGGCATCAACGAGATCATGGGACTTAGTAGCGAAGGTAGTGAAAGTATCTTTGCTGGAAATTCTGAATCGTCGCATGAAGATTTGTCGCCCCAGGAGCGAGAGAAGCTTAAGGCTTGGATGGGAGATGATTATAATGAGACGGAGAAGTCTCATGCTGAAAGCCATTCCAGCTCTCCAAGCTCGGATTCTTACAAGTCGGTTAGCAGTTCCGATTCTTACAAGGCCGTAAGCGGGGCCAGCATGTTTGCCCAGGCTCAGCAGAGTAGTGCCCAGGCCCAGACAGTGGCTCCTCTGGGGCAGGGGGCAGCCACCAAGCGTTTAACCATTCCTATTAAAAAGCGCTAAAGGTCTGGTTAGTACCG
The DNA here is from genome assembly GCA_900313515.1 of uncultured bacterium. Lineage (GTDB taxonomy): Bacteria > Vulcanimicrobiota > Xenobia > Xenobiales > Xenobiaceae > Bruticola. Next base: position 5,446 of record OMRK01000056.1, read on the forward strand.
GGTGAAACCGGAGTGTTAATTTTGGAAATGAAATGTAGGCGACTGTGCGAAGCGGGGAAGGGAAAGCGCGGTAGCGTAGGATAGAGGAGGAAGACGTGAAGACTCGTTATTTGGCTTGGTTTTTAGCGGCATCTCTGGTATTTGGAGCGGCTGTTTCTGAAAGGGCTGAGGCTGGGTTTGAGGCAGGAGAGCAGGCGCGGGCTGTGTTAGCGCAGGCGGCTCCTAAGGGCCAGTCTGGTAACAAGGGCTCGGATATTAAGCTCAATGAGAAGGCGTCCAAAGAACAGTATCCTGCGTCTGCTATCAAGATTGGAGCTGGAAAAATTCAGCCTGGGGACGATTTGCAGATAGTGTTCGGAGTGGCCGGTCCGCCTGATGAGATTCTGCCTATGCGTTCTAAGAATAAGGATGCCAACAGTGATTATATCCATTTCATCTACCGCAATCGTTTTACCATAAATATCAATAAGCAAAACATGGTGCAGAGCATCGTCGTTTTCGGTAATGGTGTAGATATGGTGGGTGTACCCTTTAAGATCGGTCAGTCCACCTCCGATGTTGTGAATAAGTGGAAAGATCCGGAGCGCGAGACCAGTGGCATGCTTATTTATTTCTACCGTGGTGTCTACATTATTACCGATAAGAAGGCGCCGGATAAGATCGATAAGATCTATATGACCTTGCCTGGCAAGTTGGAAGATGACGATTCTAAGGATAAGCAAAAAGATAAGCAAAGTTAGGTTCGGTTGGCCAGCAGATGATTTCTGCGGGCGAATGTGCTAGACTGCAGGCTGCGGGCGTTTACTCTATTTCCTTAAAAGGAGCTAGGGGCCGCAGTTCTTTTTTTTGGGGCGGCCAAGAGCGTTCTCTTTGAACAAATTAAAGCTTGCGGCGGGAAGGAAATTTTGGCAGCAATATGGCCAGCGGTTTGTCCGGTTTTTTAAACGTCAATAAGCCAGGCGGTATGAGCTCTCACAATGTGGTAGCTTTCGTGCGCCGCCTGCTTGCGCAAGGTGTAAAGGTTGGCCATTTGGGTACTTTGGATCCAGGAGCTTGTGGTGTACTTCCTTTGGCCGTCGGCTGGGCAACGCGTACTATTCAATATCTTCCGCCACACCGTAAGAGCTATCGGGCTGAAATAACCTTGGGAACAGAAACGGATACTCTGGACGCTCAAGGACAGGTTGTGCGGACTACTACTGTGCCAGAGCTTTCTGAACAGTATTTGGCTAAATTGTGTCAATCTTTTCAGGGGAGTCGCCTGCAAGTGCCGCCGCAGGTTTGTGCTCTCCATGTCGGCGGAGTTAGGGCGTACCAACTTTTGCGCAAGGGGCAGGAGGTGGACTTGGCGCCTAGGCCAGTACATTTTTATAAAGTTTCTCTGAAGCGCTGGAACCCAGAAAAAAAATGCTTCCTGCTGGACGTAGATTGCTCAAGCGGCACTTACATCAGATCTCTGGCCCGCGACATCGGCGAGGCTTTGGGGTGTGCCGCTCATCTATCTTTTTTGCTTCGTACCTCCAGCGGCATTTTTTTGCTAAAGGAATCTCATACCATCGAGGATTTAAGAGATAATGGAGTAGAGGCTAACCTGCTCTCGGTGGGTAGCGTGCTGGAAGCTTCTTTGGGGCGTTGCTGCTTTTTGGAAGGCCAGTCTTTCCAGGGCGGTCAAGAGTTTGCTGTTACTTACGATCGCAACGGGATTGAGCTGGAACTTTCTAACTATCCTCCTGATGAACCGTGGGTTGTTTATGATCGTTTGGACAATAGATTTGTAGGTGTAGGGCGGATCACTCGCGGTGTAAATTCTATTCTAGTTCTCAGATTAGAGCGTATTGCTGTTTAGTTGTCTATCTTTTGGTGCTGTTAGTATCTGCAAAAGGAGCAGGGAATATGGCTATAGTTTTTTGGGGAGTAAGTCCTCATCCTCCGCTTTTGATTCCAGGAGTTTCGGACCTGGCTCGGGATAAAGTCCAGGCTACCGAGAAGGCTCTGTCAGATTGGGCACAAGCTCTCAAGGAACAGGAACCCGACCGCATAGTTTTGATGTCGCCGCATGCTCCTAGTTGTGCTTGGGCTAATACTGTTTTTTCCCTACCCAATCTGAGAGGTTCTATGGAGCGCTTCGGTCAGCCGCAGCAGGAGATGGAATGGCCGATAGACATTGATTTTGTCGGACGTTTAGCGGCTAGATGCAAGGAGCTAGAACTTCCCCTTTTGGTGATAGACGAGGAATGTACTGAGCGTTACCGTGTAAAGCCGACCATAGATCACGGTAGCTTTGTGCCTTTATATTTCATCAAGCAGGCCCAAATTACAGCTAAACTGGTTATTTTAGGGTATAGTGGCCTGGAACAGGACAGCTATCTGCGTTTGGGGCAGCTACTTAGAGAACTTACCGAAACGGAGGAAGCGAATACGGCAGTTATCGCTTCCGGCGATCTTTCCCATCGTTTGTCTGAGGCTGGACCTTACGGCTTCAATGCGGCTGGCCCCGTGTTTGACCAAAAGATCAACGATATTTTGCGTGACCTGGATCAAACTAGCCTTTTAAATTTTACGCCCGATCAGGTGGAAGCTGCCGGTCAGTGCGGTTTAGATTCTATAACCATGCTTTTTGGTTCCCTGAGAGGCAATCCGCAGGTGCACCATCTTTCCTACGAAGGGCCCTTTGGTGTAGGTTATGCAGTCTGCTATTATCTGCCCGAGTACAGAAATGAGAGTGGATCAACCGAAGAAGCTGACGAAGTGGGGGAAAATGGAGAAAAGCAAATGGATGCGTGTAAGGAAGCGGAGCAAGGTACCGTCGATAAATGTGATCCGCGGGTAGAGCTAGCCCGGCGTAGCGTAGAATGCTATGTGACCACTGGAAAACCATTGGAGCTTCAAAAGGGAGAATATCCAGAGTTGTCCGAGCCTGCAGCTGTTTTTGTTACTCTGAAAGAAAACGATGAGTTGCGCGGTTGTATCGGCACGTTAGCACCCTATAGAAATACTCAAGCTGAAGAAATTTTATACAACGCTATTTCTGCCTGTAGCCATGACCCTCGCTTTGAGCCGGTGAGGCCGGAAGAGCTACCCAAGTTGCATTATCAGGTTTATGTCCTGGGTGCTCCGATGAAGGTTGCTGGCCCCCAGGAGCTTGATCCCAAACGTTACGGGGTTATTGTGCGCAAAGGAAGTAGGAGCGGTGTGCTTCTGCCCGATTTGGAAGGAATTGATAGTGTGGAGATGCAGATTGGTATAGCTTGTCGCAAGGGGGGCATAAGTCCGGAGGAAAATCCTGAGCTTTACCGCTTTACCGCAAAAACCTATAACTAGGCTGTGTGCTGATGTCTTTGGAAAATTTTAATAACGATGTCAAGGGGCAGGCACAACTGCCTAACGATTCAGTGCCGGATCTCGGAGAGAGGCGAGCAACTGGAACGAGCGTGGAGCCTGCAACGGTGGAGGCCGCCAGTTCATTTTGGAGGCTGCTTTGGGATTCACGCAATTATACCTGGCAGGTACCCGTTGCTTTGGCCTGTGTTATTCTGGGAATAATGGTCGGATTGCAGTATCGCACCCAGGCCTCTAGTGTGCCCTTGCAAGTAGATGATCGGCGCAAAATGCTTGAGTTGGTGCGTGCTTTAGAGGCTGAGCGCAATAAGATGTCGGCCGAGATTACCGATTTGCGTTCGCGAGTGGCCGACATGGAGGCTTCCTCCAATAAGCTGGGAGCTGCTGGTCGACAGATTCAGGAGCAACTGAACCGATCTCGAGTGGAGGCTGGGCTTACCGGCATGAAGGGACCGGGCATAGTGGTGACTTTAAACGATTCTCCACGTACACCACCTATAAATACCGACCCCTACTTCTACATTATTCATGATGTCGATCTTACAGCCTTGGTAAATGAATTGTGGTCGGCTGGTGCAGAAGCGGTGTCGATTAATGAGCAACGGGTGGTTACTCGCACTTCAATACGCTGTGTTGGACCTACTGTGTTAGTAAATGGCGTGCGCATTGCGGCTCCCTACACAGTGAAGGGAATAGGCCCCAACGATCTTGAAACTGCTCTGCGCATGCCGGGCGGCTTTTTGGACAGTATGGCTGCCCTCATAGGCAATGGCGGGCAGGTTACTATAAGCAGGCAAACTGAGGTGACTATAGCACCCTTCGAAGGCAGTATTGCCTTCAGATACAGCCGGTCTTTCGATAAGGATAAAGAGTAGGGAATGGCATAAGGATGATCTTGATTCTTTTGGGACTATTGCTGGGGCTGCTGGTGGGCTGGCTACTGCCGTTTCAGATTCCAGTGGTCGCGTCCAGATATGTGTCGGTAGCCTTCCTAGCTGGGTTGGATTCCGTGTTGGGAGGCACGCGGGCTGGGCTGGAAAAAGATTTCGATTTCGGCGTGTTTGCCGGTGGTTTCCTTATTAATCTGTTTTTGGCCGGGTTGCTAACTTGGATTGGAGATATTCTCGGTGTAGAAATTTACGTGGCAGCCCTGGTTACCTTCGGCATGCGAATTTTCGTTAATCTCGGCCACATCCGCCGAGATCTGCTGGGGCGCGGGCACGGCAAATCCACTTTAGAGGACGTGATCAACCCCAAAAACTCGTTTGGTCAATAGAACTGCCTCTCCTTTCGTTTCATCCGTGCCTCAACGCCCCCCCCTTGATAATACATACTTACAATTGCCCTTTGGTAACGAGACATGGAACTGGACCGTACATCGGCAGGGCAGCCACCTAAGACTCGGCGGCCATTTCCTGAACTTCTAGAAAGTGATTGTAAGCTTGCAACAGTATGTGTGAGGCAATATCTAGGTGAGTATTAGCTTTGGTGTCGACCCACCATTGCATTTCATCTATGCCTTGCTGGAACTCTTCTACACCCTGGCGCAGAGCATGCAGAGCCCTGTTTATGCCAGGATCATCACTCGATTTAGGCAATTCGTTTAAGCCGCTCGAGGCATTGCGCAGAAGTTGTTTGCCCCAGTTGACGGTGTCGGCGAACTCGCTTCTCGATATTCTACCGAATTTAGCAGCGTCACAGGCTTCCAACAGGCGGGAAAGATGATCGGAGGTATCCTCTTCATCTCTGTTTACAGTGACAGCCGGCGTACTGTCTAAATCTTGATATCCAGTTATGGGAATAACCAGACGTGCACCGCAACTGACGCATACTTTGGAGTAAGTTTGGTTCTCACAGCCGCAGTGTATGCAGCGCACCGCATTAACCAAGCCTTCGAAACGAGTGAACACCTGCCAGGCTTGATGGAGAAGCTCAGCGCCAGATTCAAGGTACTGTATGGCCTTGTCCAGAAGATTGAGCCGTTCCACACCTAGGCGCAGAAGGGGAAGGGCTCTGTTGAGCCTATTAAAACCTTCACGAGCGGTGGTGACCTGTTCGGCTAGCTTGGGCGAACTCTCCAGAGCCTGATCAGCACATTGCTCAAAGCGGAAATAGCTTTCGGCCAGCCTAGGCTCAAACCAGTTCTGGGCTCGTTGCAGAATGTTAGGATCCATTCCGTCCAATACCGCTCGGGCGGCGTGGATAACCCAATTCACCTGCGGAGAAGGGCTGGGCTTGTCGGCAAGTGCTTCACCGGTGCTGTCCTGCATAAGCTCAACCAGCAACAGGCAACTTTCAGCAAATTTTTTGAAGCCGCTATCCAAAACACTCAAGCTATGCTGCTGAAAGTACAGATCCATGCTCTGAATTCCAGCCAGTATTTGGTGCACAGCCTGCGTTCCGCGAGTTTTTCTGGAAATATCTGGATCTCTTTCAAAGGTACTCAGACCACTGGTGAAATGATCCCACAGACGATCGAATATCTCTGAGAGGCGTTCATCGTTTAGCTCACCTTGCTTTACAGCCTTTACTACCTTTTCCATAAGGTTTATAGCCGGATGGGGATTGTCGCCCTGGCATAAATAGGTCCACTCGTAGGCTAAGAGAAGATTATGAAGCTCAGCGTAGGTATCAAATATTCTATTAGGTACTTCAGCCAGAGGGTACCTCTGAGGAGAGGTAAACCAAGAGCGGATATAGACCAACACGTCTATATAGTTTTGAAAGGAGAGCAATACGTTCTGTACGGCTATTTTCACCGGCTGAGGAAAATCTCGGTCAGTTTGCTTTTTGAAATGTTCCCGGGCATTCAATACCTCTGTGGTATAATCATCTAAGACCATGCCCAATGCACGTGGATCTGTACGTTGCTGAATAACCTTTATACACAAATAGATTAGACGGTTAGTTGTCTCCGAAGGTGTTACCAACTCTCCAGGTAGCGAAGAGACAGAACTTTGGTTATCTAAGGTTGTACTGTAGCCCAGCATTGTCTAACTCCCGATTAAATCTTTCTGCTGAAAAAGTGTGAATGCAAACTTATTTATTGGGAAATTTGACCTGTTCCATCTGAGTATAAACCGGGAATGGGAACACCTATGCTGGCTACAGCGTCGCTCTGTTTGGAATTACCTTTTTGAAAACTCTTCCGTAGCTCGTGCATTGCCTCAGTCTGTTGAGCATCGCCGGAATTTAAGGTCTTCATCCAATCCTCTATAGGGGCAGTGGGGTCTTTGGCAAGGATTTGACCTACCGAATCACCTAGAGCAGAACTTAAGGCAACCGTGCCACTTACAGTCACAGAAGTTTTCGTGTTGCTACTTTTTTTAACGAGTTTTTGGGTGATGCCAGTCATAACTCCCATTAGAGAGGCATTGCTAAGCACCTCGGTATTAACGCTTGAATTAATGTTGCTTACAGCAGAAGAGGAAGCAGAATCGATTTGTAATGATTGCATAGATCCAAAAGCACTCCTTAGAAATCTTCTTCCACCTGCCTGCCCCCGATTTGGACTGCGGCTAGGTGAACTGTTTAAGAACAAACGTACGAGATCCCTCATAGGCTTTACAGCAGAGCAGGAAAAGCCCTGCCTTACAAATTATCAAAAGTTTAAAAAATGCTCTGTCTTGGGCGCTATAATATTTTTCAATACGGTGAATGGTGTTGTCAAGAGCTTAGAAACGGCTGTGTTAAGAGGTTTTCCTATCACGTAGGTAAAAGGGAGGACAGGGCCGTTTTAAATTATCTTGAACAAAATAAGAGGCTTGCTATAATCATCAACAAAAACCTGTGTGGAACAGGGATCGGGCTTGTGGTGGCATGATTTGCCACTCCATAAGTTCTAGCGTAACAATAGAGAGATAGAGAGTAAAAAGTATTGGTGGGAATGTAATTCCCTTCTAACTGAATAGTGAAGGCGTTTTATGACTAGGAATACCATAATTGTGACTGGTGCTATAGGCTTTATAGGTACTAACTTGGTTCAGGCTTTAAATGAGCGTGGTTACACCAACTTGCTGCTAGTTGATCACTTGGACAATACGGACAAGTGGAAGAATTTTGCTCACTTGGATTTTGATGATTACTTGGACCGTAGTGCTTTTATGGAACTGTTGCAGTGCGGCTTTAACCGTGAAGTTCGCGCTATTTTTCATCTAGGGGCCTGTAGTAGCACAACCGAAACAGATTCCAATTTTTTGATGGAAAATAATTATCGCTATACCCAGAAGCTGGCCCAGTGGGCAGACATCCATTCTGTGCCTATGATATTAGCTTCATCGGCAGCAACCTATGGAGATGGTCGGAATGGCTACAGCGATCAGGACAGTGCTCTGTCTAAATATGTTCCTTTGAATATGTACGGCATGTCCAAGCATTTGCTGGATAAGTGGGCTGAGCGTAACGGACTTTATGGCAGAAATTTGGTGGGGCTCAAGTTTTTCAATGTTTATGGGCCGCATGAAGATCATAAGGGCGACATGAGCTCTGTTATCTTAAAGTCTTACTACAAAATTTTGGAGCGCGGTTACGTGGAGTTGTTCAAATCGTACCTGCCTCAATATAAAGATGGCGAGCAACTTCGCGATTTCATTTACGTGGATGACGTAGTAAAAGTTATGCTTTACTTCTTCGATAATCCATCTTCACATGGTCTCTACAATTGTGGTACCGGACAGCCACGTTCCTGGAACGATTTGGCCAGGTCTGTTTTTAAAGCTATGCAGAGAACAGAGGATATACGCTACATAGAAATGCCGGAACAGCTGCGCGGCAAGTATCAATATTACACTTGCGCCGACACGAAAAAGCTACGCGAAGCCGGATATGAAGCAGAGTTTACCTCTTTAGAGGATGGAGCTGCTAAGTATGTGGCTTATCTTAATTCCATACAGTAGAGTTTGATCCCATAGGAGTTTATTGCTGCGATTTGGCACTGTTGGCCGAAGTGCACTCAGAAAATTTTGTATACAAGTGCTTAAACATGCCACCTATGTAGCCAATCTCCCATTCTTCTAACTGGGCTCTATCCAAAATATCGGTGAATTTGGCAATTTCTTCTAGAGGGCTGGCGCCGCGTTGGGGTGGATATCCCATGGCCTGCAGGTATTTGGCCACAGCTAGCATGAGGCTGTGGCGTTTTTCGGCGGAAGCCAGCTTCTTGTTGTAAACTCCGGGCACTTCCAGACCGCGTCCAAAAAGCTCGTAAAGGGCCAGGGATACTGAGTGGGATAGATTCAAGGAACCGTGGCTCGGAATGGTCACAAGTCGATGGCACCCTTCCAGTTCTTCATTGGAAAGTCCGGATTTTTCGTTGCCAAACACCAAAGCGGCCCGTCCAGGACACGGAGCGACATCCAGTTCTTGCTTCAGACTGGGCAGAGAGAGCAGTTTGTGTCTTCTTTTGCCGCAACGCCTGGTAAAACCAAAGGCTAAGTTTACGTCTTGAAGAGCTTCAGCCAGAGAATTCACCTGCTTTAAGTTATCTAAAATTTCGCTGCCATGGCAGGCCCAGTTGTAGGCGGTAACCCCAGGCTCATTGACTGGATTGACCAAAACCAGGTGGTTTATCCCAAAGCAGGTCATGGCTCGGGCCGTGCCTCCAATGTTGGCTTCACCTTCTGGGTTGCATAATATTACTGTTGTGTTTGCTGGCTCTAACATTTCCGCTTCTTTTACTTGCTGATCTGGTGGAGCCTTTTTGCGCCTCAATCTTTTTTCCTGGTTTTAAGGTGTAGGTCGGGCGTTGGAGAGCGGTTTAGAAAAACGGTTAATTAGGGGCAGGCCAATTTTGGCTAGCCTCGAACTGCCGCTCCGTTATGAGCAGAAAAGTAAATATTTTGGTTCTTTTCGGGGGAAAATCGGCAGAACATGAAATCAGTGTTTTATCTGCCCGCTCGATAACGGAGGCTTTGTCCCCTGAGCGTTTTAACGTGATGTTGGCGGGAATCTCCCGCAGTGGCCACTGGGTTATCGGTCAAGATGCCCAAGACGCTTTGCGTAAAGGAGTGGTTGAGGAAGCGGGAGACTGCTCTGTAGCTGTCTGCCCCGGTTGCCAAGAACATTCCATTTTAGTTTATTCAGCCTCCGAAAATACTTGCAAGACCCTGGAGGTAGATATTGTCTTCCCCGTTTTGCACGGCACTTTTGGAGAAGATGGAACCATTCAGGGGCTTTTAGAAATGGCTGACATCCCCTATGTGGGGGATGGTGTGCTAGCTTCGGCTTCCGGCATGGATAAGACCATAATGAAGGATATTTGGAAAAATAATGGTCTTCCCGTCCTGCCTTGTGTGAGCATTCTGCGCCACGATTTGGAAGAAAATCTTGAATCCTGCCTTGAATCGGCCTTGCAGGAGATTGGTTTGCCTTGCTTTGTCAAACCAGCCAATTCCGGATCTAGTGTGGGCATTACTAGGGCGGATACCAGGCAGGAGTTGCTGGAATCGATGCTTTTGGCGGCTAAGTTCGATCGTAAGATTATGGTGGAGGCGGCTTGCCCCTCTCCTCGTGAAGTAGAGATAGGTGTTATTGGCAACGATGTGCCCAAGTGCTCAGTTCCTGGCGAAATCTCCTACAGCAGCAGATTCTATGATTACAAGACCAAGTATCAAAACGACGGTTCCCCCCAGCTTTTGATTCCAGCACCCATTCCAGTTGATGTCGCAACTTTGGTGGAAGATCTGGCGAAGAGGGCTTGGCGGGCGGCAGATCTCAATGGTCTGGCCCGTATAGATTTCCTGCTTTCCAAAGATGGACGGATTTGGCTTAACGAAGTCAATACTTTGCCAGGGTTTACCCAGTTTTCCATGTTTACCAAACTGTGGGAAGCCGCTGGAGTGAGTTACAGCAGTCTTTTGGAGGAACTTATCGAGTTGGCCTTCAGTCGTTACAAGGACAAGCGACGCAATTTAGTTAAGCCATAGAGTTTAAAAGCCTTATTCGTGCGCTTTTTGTGGACGCGTCGGGCGAGAATCCGTTCTAGGGTGGGGGCAGGAGCCACTAGATCGGGAGACCGCTCGGCGCTTTGGCGTTTCATGGGTAGCTTTTGGCCACAGATTAGTTATCGGGATCTATGCTGATTTTTATAGCTTCGCTGCGCAAAAGCATGTCAATAATGTTTTGATATTGGCTCAGAGGGAGATGGTGGCTTATAATGGGGGAGACGTCAATTTTTGCCTCGCTGAGCAGTCTATAGGTTTCTTTTACGGCATCGGGAGTAAAATGGAACGCTCCTTTTACGGTTAAACCGCGCTGGGTTATATCTCTTAAGGGTAGAGTGAAACTAGTACCACTGGCACAACCACCAAAGAGCATAACTTGACCGCCATTCGAGGCTAGTTGCAGAGCTTCTTCCCAAACTGAGGGTTGTCCAGTGCACTCTATGACTATGTGGCTTCCACCGCCCGGAGAACCCCGTCGGATAAGGTTCGGAAGCTCAGAGGTTGGACACTGATTTTCGTCTATTACGACATCTGCTCCCAACTTTTTGGCACATTCTAGACGCAGTTGGCGGCGACCCACTACGGTAATGTGTCGGGCTCCCTTAAGTCTCATGACAGGTATGTATAAGAGTCCTATGGGACCAGCGCCTATTATCAACACATTGCTTTGGTCCGCTGTAACGTCTATGAAGGAAGAACCGTACACCACGCAGGACAGTGGTTCCAGGGCGGCGGCCTCCGCGTAGCTTAGGGAAGCTGGTTTGTGATAAACGTTAGTCGTAGCCACGTGAGCGGGAATTTTAATGTATTGGGCATATCCCCCATGCACCATCGTTTCCATGGTGTAGCTGCAAAGGTTGCCCAAGCCCCTCTTACAATGCTCACAATGACCACAAGGAGTGGTAGGAGCCAGCATTACCGGATCGCCTACGGTAAAATCTTTGACACCTCCTACACCGATTTCCACGATATCACCGGAATATTCGTGCCCAAAGGGCATAGGCAGATGGAATTTCGGGTGACCGCGCCGAAAGGTCTTGAGATCGGTACCACAGGTTAGGGCTCCCCTGATTTTTAATACTAACTCGCCTCGACCGGCCTGGGGTATAGGCACATCCTTCAATTCTACTTTACCTGGCTCTAAAAGTTGCAACTGACGCATTTTTGTGAAGATCTCAATTCTAAAAATAGTTTGCCAAAAGCTTACCGCGTTGAGCCTGTTTTTCTAACAAGTCACGGCCAGGCCCTCTTTGAGTTGGTAGATATGAGACTATTTTTAGGTTTGTATTTAAGTTTGCTAGAAGAGAAGGCTAGCGAAATCTTCAGAGCTTTATTGGCCCTTGGATAATGAGTGGTCGGCCTGTGAGTTTCCAAGGCTTACCTGAGTACGTTGGCGATAGCAATATCAAATGTACTGCGTAGGGAACTATATGTTCTGCCCTGCGATGGGTGATGGCACACCCACACCTAGCACTACGACCTAACAGAAATTTACTGGTCAGCCACTGTTTATAAGTGGCAGGTGGCAAGAATACCCTGGCTTTAGACATGGGGAGTGTCAACTTTTTGCTTAAAATCGGTAGCGCCATTTTTGTGGCGCAGGCATAGAAGAAATTATAACGAAGCGGGGACATGTGTTTGTCCGCAGCTTACTTATTGAAAATTTCCGTGCTATCCAGCATGTTGAGTTATCGTTTCAGCGTCAAGTTACCGTGCTCATAGGTGAGAATGGGTGCGGTAAATCCAGTATTTTAAACGCTTTAGAGGCTGTATTAGGGCGCAACGTGCCCAAAGATGGCTTCAGTATACGCGCTTCCGACTTCCACAGATACGCCTTTGGGGATTCTTTATCGGAAACCTTAGATGATCCTCAAGCCACAGATATGCGCATTGTTATAGGCTTTGGCGGAAGCTATGCCGGTACCAAAAGAAAGGGTGAGCAGGATGGAGACTTTGAAACTCCTGGAGCCTTTGGAACCGATAGGAGAGCGCCTGGTACCGATGAGATCTTAGAGTTGGGTAGATCTCAAGGTCGCATTTTGCGTGCCGATGAAGCCAGTGAATATTACAAAAAATCGAACAGTCAGGGTTACAGAAGCAGCGTTTCTTCCAGTCAAGGAATGGCCGATGCCGCTGGTTCAGGAGGGGGATGGGGTAAAATTCAGGATAGCTCTGCGGGCGACCCGAGCAGTGGTGGAGCATTGCCCGAAGACGGTTTCGGTTGTCTGCGCAGGTTTTGCACCGATGATTTCATGGTTAATCTGGAACTGCGCGGTGGGCGTTTGGTTAGAGTTTTCAGTTTCTACCTGTGTGTGGAAGCTAAACGGTGTGATAATCAGGTAAAAGTAGACTATCGCTTTGAAAACGAGCGGCATGAGCCTATAAAGCTGGATAACCCTCTCGATTACTTGAAGACCATAAAAACGGTATGCCCTCTTCTGCGCATTCGTCCAGGAGCGCTTCTGCCGCCCATAAAAGACGGACAGGAGGGTATGGCAGCTCAGGATAACGTAGATTCCCTTTTTAGGCAAGCTTATTCGGAATTGACGGAAGATTCACGTTATTCAGCTAGAGATTTTATAGCAACGCACCGTGAACAGTTGGAGACTAGCCTTAATGAGCTGGAGCAAATTTTAGTTCACAATGCCGACGATGAAAGTAGCGAGCTCGATTCAGATATTTACACTGCCATAAGTGACCGGGATAATGCTGCTACCGGTAAGCATGAACAGGAGCGTGAGGATCGTTACACTCGCACGCTTCAAGAAGGAGAACAACCGGATCTGGCCCTTATTGAAGAGCGCCTTTCAGCGCCACTTTCCACTCTGAATCCGCTCTTTAACAAGGGAGAGCGCAGCGAAAGCAGGCGACGTGATTACGATCGCTTCAGTGCTCTTCTGCGCGGGACCGGCGCCAGAAGCTTGGCTATGTTGGCTTTTGCCGACTCATTTTTTAAAGCTCAGGCCAGTACAGGTAGTGGGGATGGGGAGAGCCCCAACTGCGATTATTACCCTTTGCTTTCGGTGGAAAATCCCGAAGACGATCTCCATCCCTTGATGCTTACCTCGGTCTGGAGCTTAATAGACCGAATGTCCCCTCAGCGTTTGCTCTCTACTAACAGCTCCGATTTACTCTCGGCAGTTCCCCTGACCGGCATGCGGCGTATAGTGCGTTCAGCAGATGGCTTGGCCAAAATTTATCAGGTGCACTCCGGTCACATTCATATTAACGATCTGCGACGCATAGCCTATCATCTGCGCATACGTCGCGGTACGGCCCTTTTCATGCGCTTTTGGCTTTTGGTTGAAGGAGAAACGGAATGTTGGCTTTTGCCGGAGGTGGCCAGAGCCATGGGCTACGATCTGTGGGGTGAGGGAGTTGAATTTGTGGAGTTTGCTCAGTGTGGTTTAACTCCGCTGGTGAATTTGGCTAACGAGTTGGGTATAAGTTGGCATCTTTTGGCCGATGGTGATAAGGCCGGCCATACTTACGGAAAACTGGCCGCTCCTCATGCCAAGTCTCGCGGTTTAGGGCGGGTGACTGTTTTAAAACAACTGGATATTGAAAACTGTTTCTGGGAAAATGGTTACGAGCACGTTTTCCGCATGATAGCTGGACCGGCCCAAAAGGGCACTAAAAAGGCTGAGAAGAGCAAGGATGTCATTAAACGAGCCATACGAATTGCTTCTAAGCCAGGGTTGGCCCTGGCCTTGGGCCGGGCTATGCAGGCCGCTGGAACTGAGGGCATTCCCGCTCAGTTGCGCGATATGATTTACGATGCCGTACGTACAGCCCGCCGTCAGGGACGTGGTTAAGCTGGAAAGGACAACGGAGATATGCCGGAGCTGCCAGAAGTTGAAACTATTAGGCGTGGCCTTGTGGAGTACTTGCCGGGCCGGGTTCTTGCCGATGTCGAGGTTAGGTTGCCCAAGCTTGTTAAGAATGTTGAGATTTCAGCTTTCAGCCATATCTTGAGTGGTCAACATTTTACTGATGTGCGGCGTTTGGGCAAAATCCTTATCTTAGATTTCCAAACCCATTCGGTGTTGGTTCGTTTGGGGATGACTGGCCAGCTCACCTTCCGTGATCCAGAAAAATTGGATAATAACGAGTTTTCGATAAGCCCTCTCACCGGATTGCAGAGGGCACATGGACAATTTGCGCCGGATAAACATACTCATATTATCCTGCATATGCAAGATAATACCAGCTTGTGCTACCGCGATATCCGTCAGTTTGGCAAGTGGTACCTTTACAAAAGTGAGCACCTTAGGGACTCGCCAGAACTGAACTCCTTAGGACCAGATCCTTTCAGTGAGGAGTATACTTTAGCCAGTTTAGCTCAGAACTTGAAAAAGACCAGTCGGGCTGTAAAGATAGCGCTCTTGGATCAGGCGGTGGTGGCTGGACTAGGAAATATTTACGCCGACGAAGTGCTTTTCGCCAGTTGCATTCAACCGACCAGGGCGGCTGCTTCGTTGACAGATGCGGAAATAGAAGCTGTTTTTGTCAATATTAAGCAAATTTTGCTGAGTGCCATTGCCAATCGGGGCACCACCTTTTCCGATTACCGTGATGCTAATGGAGAAAAAGGGGAGAACGTCGGGAACCTCAAGGTTTACGGTCGCGGTGGAGAAAAGTGTCTGACATGCGGCACCGAACTTCTCAAGGGCAGGATCGGCGGACGTAGCTGTGTGTGGTGCCCGCAGTGCCAGCATTAGATCCTTAAGCCTCTTCGCCGGGCGTAGGGGAAGATTTTTTTGTACTTCGTGCCATTTGCCTTTGCTATGTGTTTGAGAAGGGCCAGGGTGTGAAACTATAGAGAATAGGTCGCGACATACAGCGCTTGC
>OMRK01000042.1 GCA_900313515.1 uncultured bacterium
AGCGGCTGGTACGCGGAAAACGCTGCCTTCAATCCTTCGCTCTCCCCTCTGCAGGCGGCTCTTATCATGGCCTTGGCTTCAGGGCATAATTACAAGCAGATAGTGCGGGCTGTTTTGGTTGAGCGTGATAATAACATTATTACCCACGCTCCGGCTACTAAGTCGCTTCTGGGAGCTATTGCCCCGCAGGCCAAGCTTGAGATTAAAAAGCTTACTTTAGTCTAGACCAGTTGAACTGTTTTCTGTACCGAGGCCCCGCTCGACCTAAGCAGGCTGGAAGCGGGGCTTTTTGGTGCGTTCAGCAGCTTCCTTCCACAGTTCGCGGGACAAAAAGATAGGGCCCTCACTTGTTAAACCGGCTCTTCAGTTCATGTTGTACGGATCAACCATTGCGCCCAAAAAGATGGCTCGTCCCCTAAGTCGTTTGGAAATATGCCAATATCTGGGGTTAAGCGTTAATGGTTAGCTTTTTGGCCTTATTTTTATTGAGGCCGCGGAAGTGGATCAGAAGTTCCGCCTGAGTGCGGGCTGGTAAATTCAGAGCTTTGAGAAAAGCGGTGTCCTCTGCTAGTTGTTTTTGTAAGGCTAGTTCCCGGTCCTGTTCGTTTACCTGGGCGCCCTCGACTACAATAACAAACTCGCCCTTGGGAGGAGTTTTCTGGTATTTGTTGCAAAAAAACTCCAAATCGGCTTGACAGCATTCTTCAAAATATTTGGTAAGCTCTCGTCCTACAAAAGCTCGGCGGTTTCCCCAGCTATTGAGCATGGCTTGTAGGGTGTCTACCAGCCGGTGAGGGGCCTCAAAAAATACCATAGTGCGCTCTTCATCGGCCAGAGCTTGCAAAACTTGTTTGCATTCACCGGACTGGCGCGGCAAAAATCCTTCAAAGGCAAAGCGGCGCGAAGGTAGCCCCGCTGCCGAGAGCGCTGTGGTTAAGGCGCTAACTCCAGGAATAGGGGAGATGGGCAAGTTCGCCGCATAACAACGCTCCACAAGATCGCGGCCGGGATCGGAAATGGCCGGAGTACCGGCACCGGCTATCAGGGCTACCTTGGTGTTTTTGCGCAACAACTCCAAAATGCGCTCACCGGCTTCTTCGCGACCAGATTCCCTATAGGAGATCAGTTGAGCCTTGATCTTGTGAAGCTGCAGAAGACGTCGAGAGGCCTGCACTTCCTCGCAGGCAATATAATCGACATTCTCCAAAACATGCCAAGCTCGTGGTGTAAAGTCATCCAGGTTACCTATGGGAATAGCCACCACGTATAGAACTCCCGGTTTTACCTCCATTTTAACCTGAGCCTGCTCACTTGCCTCTTCGCTGTGTGCTGATGTCTGTTCCAGTACCATTTTAATTTAGCTCTATTCCGCGGGAAGTGCTTAAAAAGCGGATCTTTTGGAATAGATCGATAATGATGCGGTCCCAAGTGAAACAAGCCGCAGTCCGGCGACCCTCTTGGCGTAGAGCTTGGCTCAGTTTCTTATCGGCTTGCAAGGTACGCATAGATTCCACTATTTCCAGCGGATCTTCTGTCTCTATTACCACGCTGTTGACCATCGTTTGAGCGTAATCCTCGCCAGTTGAACCTACAAAGGCCAAACCGCCGCAGGCCATTACTTCCAAGCCCACCAATCCGAAGGGCTCATGACCGGAGTTTGCCAAAACAGCGTCGGCTCCGGCATATAGGGGATCGAGAAAGGCTTCGTCCACAAAGAAGCAAAGCTCCAAAACATCGTAATCCCTACACTTATCTAGTTCATGCAGAATCTCTTCCGGGGGAGCTTTAGGATTTAGCTGGAGCTCTTTCCAGGTAAGTCCCTGGGCTTCTGCCTCCCGCATCACCTCAAAACGGTGATATTCAGTGCCGCCGCGGGCAATTAGGGTTGGGCGCATGCCTTGGCGCTTCATTTCTCCCACCGCTTTCATAGCCATGAGCCAGCGCTTATCTACATCGTAGCGCCCGACTTTAGCTAAAAGCAAGTTGGGGAAGATTTGACGCAGTTTCTGAACAATATCTTCGTTAACAGGCTCCAGAAGGCGGCTGGGGATGCCGTTATGAATTACAACGGGATTAACTCCCCAAAGCCACATGCGGTGCTTCATGTATCGGCTGACACTGGTAATAATGCAGGCCTCGTTCAAGCGAGGCCAATTTACGCCCTCGAAACCGTAAAGGTTGTTAGCGTTCCACAGGATCATGACTCGGCTTTCCAGATTATTCTCTCGTAAAGCCTCACGCAATCTAAAGACCGCTGGAATAGTTTGCCATTCTTCCGCCAAAACGACAGTCGTGATACCCTTCTGAGCGGCTGGAACGATTACGTCACGGACAACGGCCGGCGGTACGGAACGACCGTAATCGTCTACCTTGAGCCTTTCTGCTACGTAACATCCACCGGGGTTTGCGGAGCTTATCCATTGGCACCAGCGATACAGATGCCAGTTGCCCCTTTGTTCGGTGGGCGCAAACATGGGATCGCCTATGAAGTAGAGGTGCACGTCATAACCTTGGGTAGCTAGACTGCTGCACAGCTCCTGGGCTCTTATGCTCAAGCCACCAGCCATGGCAAAATGGTCGGGGCCTTCAAAGGACAGCATGACAAATTGAATCTTATCTGGGGAGAAAACAATAGGAACGCTTAACATTGCTTGGCTCCTTTTAACCGCTGTGAGGGTTTTCCTTTTGCCTAGAGGCTTATAGGGAATTTTTTGGAGATTATCTACCTTCTCGTGAAGTCTATGGCTCAAATGGGAATCCGGCCAAGGCAGTTTAGGCTGCTCAATCACCTGAACTGCTGCCATCTCCGTTGTTGGTAGCATCGCTATCGCCGCTGTTGCCTCCACTGTCGGTTTCACTGTAGGCTGGCGCACTGGAGGATGGCCAATAGGTTTTCAATATCGGATCATCTTCGTTGCCGCTGAAAATGTAGACCAGTGTGCCTACGTTTACACGCTCATACATATCCTCAATATCAGGAATAGCCATGCGCATACAGCCATGTGAGGATTTTGTGCTGACAGTCCAGGGGTAGGGGGTACCATGGAAGCCTATGGCGTTGCCAATGCCGATCCAGCGGGTGCCCAGAGGATTGTCCGCACCAGGATCTACCGGCTTAGCATCCTTGGCCCACTCGGAGTTGGGAGGTAGCCAGGTGGGATTTTTAACCATATCGATAATGTAATAGGTTCCGGTAGGGGTTGGGTGTTCGTCTACGCCTATCGCTACATGGTAGTAGTGGCGGTTGTTGGCAGCATCGACCACTACTATATCGTACTGCGATAAATTGACATAAATGCGCGTATCCAGGGCGCTGGTGACCATAGCACCGGCAATACCGTCCTGACCTAAATTAGCTTCCTTCTGCAATTGAATTACGGCCTGGCGAGTTTTTTGATCGTATTTGCCATCGGTGTAACCTTCTTTGAGGTAGCCACGTGCAACCAAGCGGCGTTGCAATTCGGATACATCCTTGCCCACAGCGCCCAGGCCCATAGGAGCTTGGCCGTAGGTTTCGGTGGTATCCAGGCCGAAGGTTATGGAACGCTTCGTGGAGAGTCCGAAGGTATCAGTTGCCACCACGGTCACCACGTGGGTGCCTTCAAAGAGCACCGGAAGTTTGTAGCTGTATTCCACACTCTTCTTCTCTTGAGCGGCCTCTTGGGCCGTTGTGGAGGCGGAATTCTGCAGGTTTTTGGCTAACTGCTCAGTGTTGGAGGTTTCGTTACCTGCTTCTGCATTAGCTGCCAGCTTCTCGACTTGGAGTTCTGCTGGGTTCGGTTTAGTGTAATCCTGGCTTTCGCGCAGAGATTCATCTATGTAAATATCCAGCTTGGCAATGCCCGAGGCTTCATCGGAGGCGTTGATCTTAAGCTTTAAATTCTTGCTTATCAGAATGGTGTAGGGAGTTTTAGGAGCAATTTCTATCTGATCGAATTGTTGACCGGCCTTGGTACAAGGCGGCTGTATGATGGTGGGATTGAGCACGGGTGGATCAAAGTCACAGATAAATTCCCGGCTGCCTTTGGTACTATTCATGGCCGCGTCGTGCGCTTCCCACTCAATTAGGCACTTCCCCTTATGGGTTGGGACTATGAGGCTAAACCAGCCCTTCTGGTTAGCCTGGGTTGTTTTAGTCTGATCGCCTATCTTGGCTGTAACCACAGCTAAAGGTTCGGTAGTGCCTTGCAGAGTGATCTGCTTTTTGTTGGAACGGTAACCCTCGACTGGGTGAGAAATAGTTACCTTGGGGGCCTCGGTATCGATATTGATAAGCCAGCGTTCGTCGTAAGTGCCGATATTGAGGGAAAAAATGTGATCACCATCTACTAAGGTATCCGCTTGACCCACGGCCTGGCCCCAGAGCCACTTATTTTTTAAATTGAGCTCTTGGCCGTCTATGGCCATTTTTATGGGAGCATTGGGTAGTCCAGAATAATTTATGGTGATGGTTGGGTTGGAGTCAGATGTGGAAAGCTTGATTCCAGCATTGGAGGTTTTACTCAGCAGGGTAAGCGTACCTACACCTATACTTTCCACTTGGAAATGGCTGGACTTGTAAATATAGGCGCCTAGCATCGCTAGGATTAGAACAGCAACTATAACGCCAATTATGACAGGCTTATTCTTGATGAATCCGCCGACCCTTTGCCTACAACATCTTGTGAACATAATATCTGCTTGTGTGCGTTTATTGCTGGGTGGCTACACAGATTTACGGCTGGCTTGAAATTGCTCGGTGAGGATGTACAAGCCGGCCAGTACCTTGACATCTACTTGAAGGCCTTCGGCCACTTTCTGACCCAACCAGCTTACCGCTTGAGAGAGTGGAACTACGTGAACTTTTATATCTTCACTGGCATCGCCACCGCCTGGTCCTACCTTCTTAACATTTTCAGCCAAATAGAAGCTGATAACCTCTGAGGTTATGCCAGCCGAAGCGGGGCCTGCGGCCACAAATTGCATAGTCTCGGCTCTGTACCCAGTTTCTTCCTCCAACTCACGCTGAGCGGCCGCTTCAAGGGTCTCGCTGTGGCACTCCTTCTTATCTCCAACCAATCCGGCCGGGAACTCTATGACTCGGCCATGGCAGGGAGGGCGGTACTGCTCTACAAAAATAACCTCGTCGTTTTCTGTGTGGGCCACGATAGCTACAATGCCGGTGACCTCCTTGCTGCGCTCGGCATATTCCCAACTGCCCTCGCGCACTAGGCTGATAAATCTACCTTGGTAAAGAGTTTCTTTCTCCATCTATTCCCTCGAAAACGAAGTCTTGAGCTTACCCACTCGAAAAGCGAGCCACTCTCGGTATATTGCCGAACCTTAAGTGGCGCCGACCCTGCCCGCGGCTACTATGGCTTAACAGACTAACCGGACAGTTTTGCTTACATCATCAATCTCGTAGTCACGCGTGCCCTTTCGAGGGTCAGCCGTATATCCTGCCAAAAGTTCCTCTACAGTTAAGGCCTGTCCTGGATATGCTGGGAAGAGGCTATTTTGCAGAGCCTGGGCTAGGCCGGCCGGCATGCCGTCCGATCCAAACAGAAGATCCTGGCCAGGCACGAATCCCGCCTGATCGATCAGCATACGGAAGGGGTTATTGCCTTGACAGTATTCGATGGGCAAACGATCCCGATATTTTTGGGAATCATCGTTAAAATTGGGTTGCATAGAAAGGGTGAGGCCGAGTTGCTTGGCGCGTTGGGCCTGCTCCAAGGTGATAAACTGGCAGTGCTCCAGGCGTAAGCTGAATCGATTTCCGACAGGCAAAGGCAGGCAACGCTTGTAGATGCGCAAAACTTGGCTTATGGCCGCTTCTCCTATGGCATGGATAGCCAGATCCGCCTCCCTGGCAATGCAATCTTGCAGAATGGGCTCCAGTTCATCGTCTTGATAGATCAGGGTTGGATGACCACCGCCCGAATAGGGCTTCCCAATGGCAGCGGTGCGGGCGCCAATGGCACCGTCGCAGAAGAGCTTCAGACGCTCGCGCGAAGGCTGGGCCGTCAAGTTGCCAAAATTTCCCGCTGGGGTCTTGTCGTTACTTGCCCTGTAGTAGCGGCGGGTAATCACCTGAAAATCGGGGAAAAGCTCCTGGGGAAAAGCTTGCGGGAGGGTGTACATCATGTCTTCTAAGCCGTACAATCCCTCTTTTTGCATAAGTTCTGTGTATCTTTTGAAGATATCCGTCAGTTCCTGTTCATTTTGTCGCTGCTTAGCATACTCGGGGAAGAAGGTAAATATCTTGGCCGTCTCTCTCTCTGCTTCCAGACTGTCGGCTGGATAGGGATTTATGCCGTTGGCTCGCAGGACGCAGGCTGCTTCCTCGTTGCAGATAAAGCCATGCAGGCAGAAATTGATGATTACCACTGGTGCGTAGCCCGAGAGCATCTCTTTGCTCAGAGTAATTCGCTCACTGTGCCAACCGGTAATTATGTTCAACTGATCTGCTGGCAGGGAACGTAGTGTGCCCAGGAGCTCTTGGCTAGAATAACAACCGCCAACATTGAGGCAGTCACAGAGCATGGCGTAAAAACTGAGATGAGCGTGGTGGTCAAAAATCAGAGGCAGGCTCTTGATGGTTTTCATAGGTAAACGTTACAACCTTTCTTGGTATTTCTCTGCACCGGAAGTGGCTCGAGCTTTGTTGTATAGAGCAGGGAATAGCTTTGCCGTACAGTCCAGCCGACCAGTGATCGGCTGGGCTCATTCGATCCTTTAGTGATTTTTGAGGCTGCTCGTTCCGTTTTTAAGCTCAGCCTGGTCTGACTCGAAACTACCG
>OMRK01000013.1 GCA_900313515.1 uncultured bacterium
AAATGATAATGGCCGCAATGTTCTGGAGAATTGCTTAAGATATGCTGATGGTGAATATTTCATAGATTGGAATGATCTAGAAGAAAAGCTGTCCGATCCCCAAACCACACTCATGCTTTTGTGCAATCCTCATAACCCTATTGGCAAGATCTGGGATAAACAAACCTTGGTCAGAATTAGTAAGTTGTGTAGTGATTATCATGTTGTGGTTGTTGCCGACGAAATTCACTGTGATCTCACCGATCCGGGAGTGGATTATGTGCCCTTCGCCTCCGTTTCTGAGGCTGCCCAGAAGAACAGCATAACCTGCATATCTCCAACTAAGACTTTCAACATAGCTGGCATCCAAACCTCGGCCTTGGTGATTCCCGATGAATTTCTGCGTAATCGCGTGCGCCAGGGGCTACGTTGTGATGAACTATCGGAAAATAATGTTTTTGCCGGAATAAGCTCGGCGGCTGCCTTTAGCCAAGAAGGAGCGGAGTGGCTAGATGAGTTGCGTGATTATATCTACGGCAACAAGAAGCGTGTCGGTGAATTCTTGCAGGCTGAACTGCCTCAAGTTAAGTTGGTGCCTTCTCAAGCTACTTATCTGCTGTGGCTGGACTGTTGCTCCTTCTGCCACGATTTTGAATTGGCTGATTTTATTCGCCGAGATTCCGGCTTATTCTTAACCGATGGTACCGTGTACGGAGGGGCTGGCCTTGGCTTTCTTCGTCTTAACATTGCCTGCCCGCGTTCGGTTTTGGAAGATGGTTTGAAGCGACTGAAAAAATCGGTTTTAAACTACATTAATGCCTGAACATAAATAGTGAGGTGGCATGCTCCGTTGCGTTAGCAATTTCTAGGCACAAATGGGTAAGCTTTGCTGGTGGCGTATTTGGTTCAGTTGATGTGAAAGCACAGGCGAGGTTGGACAGATTCTGACGTATAAAATATGTTGAGCCAGCTGTATTTTATTTTTAGCTTGCGGTGACAATCTTTTATGTACAAAAGTTTAAAACACAGAACGGGCAGTTCTAGGCCTTTAGGCCGTTGGAATAATCGTATTCGTGCGGTTTTTAGGGGATTGTTGCTGCTTGTGGCATTGTTTAGTGCGGGAAGTGAGAAGGTGGTGGCAGAAGAATCTGAACGCGATGGCGAGCTCTATTGGGTTAAGGCACCGGTAACCAGTGTATTTGCTGATATCTATGATGATTCGGAGCGAGTTACCCAGGTGCTGTGCGGCGAGGCCGTGCGGGTGTGGGGAGAAACGGAGGATAATCAATTTAAAGAGGTTACTGTTTCTAACCAATATCGTGAAATGGAGGGGTATCCAGGTTGGATTTATTCCTGCTACCTTACCCCGGATTATTGTAATAATGGTAACGAAGTTGATTTAAGCGGACAGCCAGTTTTATATCCCTGGAAATTAAATGCATCTGCATCTAAACCTAAACAGGTTATGCTTATAAAGCCGCAGGTTAATGTCTATGAACGACCCGATGGCCAAAAAGTTACTACAGTGCTCTTTGCCTCCAGCGTTTTAGCCCTGGCCGAAAGCGAGTGTCATGTAAACGCTGCCGGGCAAGCTTATTGGCAGGTATTGCTACCTGGTCGCCCGGGACGCTTCTTCATAAAAAAGGATGAGGCTGTGACAGAAACTTTACCAGCCTGTGCCGAGGATGTATTGGCTACAGCCAAGCTGTTTAAGGGGAGCCCTTACCTGTGGGGTGGTCTAAGTTGTCATGGTATAGATTGCTCGGGACTAGTTTATGTCAGCTGCAAGTTGCACGGCCTGATAGTTCCTCGGGATGCCGACCAACAGTTCTCTGTGGGTATACCTCTAAGTAGAGATGAGCTCTGTCCTGGCGATTTAGTCTTTTTTGGCAAGAATGAGGAAAATGTTTGGCACGTTGGCTTTTATTTAGGGAATGGCCTTTTTTGGGACTCTTCTGGGAAAAATGGGGTAGGAATCAGTTCATTGGACGAGCCTAAACGTTTTCGCAGCTTTTTGGGTGGGCGTCGTTACTTTGAAGAATAGCGCAAAACGCCTCCCGCATACCAACGGGAGGCGTTTCGGGGTCTGTTAAGGAGCTCTAAGCTTTCAGTTATTGAGCGTCTAAGGTTATAGTCACAATAAACTTTTTGTTATTCCGCCAGACGGTGAGCTTTATTTTGTCACCGGCTTCGTGTTTGTTGAGCTCGCGCACCATGGCTTCAACGGCGTTTACCGCCACACCATCTAGGGCACTCACGGTATCGCCTGGTTTTATATTGGCCCGGCTGGCCGGTGAGCCTTCCACTACTTGAGTTACAAATACGCCACTGGTAATCTTAATGTCATTATCCATGGCCCTATCCCGAGTGAGAGTGGCCCCACTCAGTCCCAGCCAAGGGCGAGCTCCACTGCCGTGAGAGCTAATGTCGCTGCTGCTGTAATCGGCCGCGCTGTCCATAAGCTGTTGGGCTACGCTGAAGGCATTCTTGATGGGAACGGCAAAGCCCAGGCCTTGGGCTTTATCGTAACCGGTGGACGGTCCGGTGTAGACCAGCGCGTTAATGCCTATGAGCTCACCCCTAGAGTTCAAAAGAGCCCCGCCCGAAGAACCGGGGTTGATGGCAGCATCTGTCTGGATTAAATTGGTGTACTTTATACCTTTGGTTTCGATATTGCGACCGAGCCCGCTGATCATGCCCTGAGTTACGGTTCCAGTAAAGCCTAAAGGATCGCCTATGGCAATAACGGTCTGCCCAACGCGCAAGTTGTCGGAATTGCCAATTTTGGCAACCGGCAGATCTTGGGCATTTATCTTAAGCACAGCCAGATCCTTATCGGCTGCCATTTTGTGAATTTGCGCTTCAAAGGTCTTTTTATTCTTGAGCTGGATCTTAATTTTCTTACCGCCTTTAACTACGTGGGCGTTAGTTAAAATGTAGCCATCTTTATTGATAATGACCCCGGAGCCTATGCCCGGCTTGGTACGGTTTTGACGGTAAGTACGCACAGAAACCACCGATTTTGAAGCTTTGGCAATGGCATTGATGCGATCGTTTTCTTCGTTTGTTTTAGCCACAGAGGTACTGAACCAAAAGATGACAGCGACTGTAGCAATAAGTGAAGCTAACCGATTAAGGTGAGTTTTCAAGAAAAACCTCCAGGCATCTTTCCTGCAATGAAAAAATAAAACTACGGGGTTCCCCTTTTGCGAGACTCCGGCAAACCCCTCTTTGACCTTGAGCAGAGGTCATCAAGCTTCCAGGTTAATCTTTGTCGCTCCCAGGCGAGTTAGACGGGCCTGAAGGACTTCGTTGGTTATGTCCTTATCTACAAATACAGAGGCATTTATTATCATCTCGACATCGCCTTGGGTAATTTCCAACTTGCGGATTTTGAGCCCATTGCCGTTAAGCTCCGAGCGTAGTTTTTCGATCGAACCACTCTCATTGGGAATCACAACACTTAAATAAGTTAAATTGGAGTCGGCAAAAGAATTTTCCAATTTGCGCAAAACCACGAGGGTGAGTAGCGAGATAATGCAGGTAGCTGAAGCCACAATGTAGGCGCCGCAGCCGCAGCTCATGCCTATGGCCGCCACCACCCATAAAGTGGCAGCAGTGGTCAACCCCTGCACGCTGGCCCCGTGTTTCATGATAGAGCCGGCCCCGAGAAAACCAATTCCGCTCACTATCTGGGCGGCAATTCGGGCTGGATCACGGGGGCCGTGGTCGTAATCGAAGAAGTAAATAGAAAGCACGGTAAATAGAGTGGCACCTATAGATACCATGACATGGGTTCTAAGGCCAGCCGTGCGATTCATTATTTCCCGCTCAATCCCTATAATTCCACCTAAAATGGCTGCAACCACAAGGCGGATAACCAGAGATGATTCTGAGAGTAGATCCATGGCGGGAATGTCACCTCCAAAACGATCTAAGTCAAAGGCTTAAAGCATTGACAAAACCCGGCTGTCAGCCTTTAAATCGGCATAAATACTATCTAACTGAGGGCGACTCACGGCAGTTATGTTGAGAGTTACCGACATGTAGCGGCCCTTGCTACTTTTCCTAACGCTACATTGATCCAGGGTAAGTTCCGGGGCATGGCGCGAAACTAAATCGTAAGCATGCTGAAGAAAATCATCTTCGGCCCAACCAAAAACCTTGATAGGAAAATGACAGGGAAAATGTAGAGCTGAACCTTCACCGCCATGGTTGGCTATAAAAGACTCAGAAGAACCAACCTCTACCACTTTATCGTCGTGGTGATGGTCACATTTGTTCTCACTCATTGTTTTTTTGTAAACCTTTCAGATCTTAATCGTTCTTAACTTTAGAGGTTTAATGAGCCCGCTTATTCTTACCAGCGGGCTGTTTTGCCTGAGCTTTGTTTGCCTTGGCATTTTTGGAATCTTTAGAAGAATCGTTATGCTTGTTATCTGCCTTTCTGGTATATCTAGGATCGGTCAGGGGTGAGAAATAAGAATCGGCTTCATCCCAGCCAAAGTTCCACTTGATCCACTTGTCGCCGGGAAGCAGAGGAACGGGATGGCCTAAGTTTGTGGCATAACTTTTCATACTCTGGCCACCATTGAGTATAACAGTATCCAAACGGCCCGTAGTGTACATGATTTTGCATTTACCATGGTAGACATTGACCAAGGTGTATTCACTATTGGAATCCCGTCTAATTGTAGCCGAATAGGACGGTGGATTATCGTCCTCGACAGGATAAATGCGAATCTGCGGAGTGATTACCTTAATAGTGCTACCGGGAAGATTACAGGCATAAACGCGTCCCTGCTTGAGTATGAAAACGACATCAATCGATTCATCCTTTCTTGTGTTTACTGAGTCAATAATAACATCAGTAAATTTATCCAAACGTAGGGTGGCACCGTGGCGCAGCTTCATAACGTTATAGGGGTTATTGGATGTTATCAAGTGCCTGCCGGTCTGCACAACTTGGTTAACTAGGACATCCAAACGGCTGGTCCCATAATCGGTCTTTAGGCCTTCGGCAGCAATGGGAATCAACGGCGGTTCGTAGTCCGAACCCATCCATTTGAAGAAGTTGTTGATGTTTAAGATCCACAGGAGCAGACCTAGGCCGATAATGGCAACAACAACGCCAACATATCTCTGACGGCGCCAAAATGTGTCCGTTCTGTATATGTACTGCCACTGCTTCTGCCAGCGCTTAAGTTCAGCCATGCGACGCTGACGGCGCTCCAAAACGGACTCATGCTTTCTGCCGATTTTGTAAAACTCAGGCTCACTCAAGCCCTTGCGGTTCTGTTTCTTCCGGCGCTTCTTATCTCTTTCGTCAGCAGATCCGTCACCTCCGAGCATCTTGGCCCACTCATCTGCTACGTCCTTTTCAGGCTTATCGGGTTCGGTACTGACACCGTCTATGGGGGTGAACGGTATAGGAATGCTCGGATCAAAGTTACTGTTGCTTACGTATTCGTACAGATTACTCTGCAGCTGGAAGAGAGCCCGCTGTTTCTCGTAAATTGCGTTTTGCTGCTCGAAAATGTGGTTACGTTCCAGAGTTGAAGTGGCTGGATTTTGGATCAGCTCTTCAAAATGGCTCTGTTGCTGTTCATATAGGGCCATGTGGTGAGCGTAGTATGATTGAATATCATTATACTCTTCAACTCGCTTGGTCATGAGGGCCTGACGCTCTTTAAGTCGGGCTTCCTCTATGGGATCGACGGTCTGAATGACTACCTGGGGCCTGACGCGACCACCGACACGGGGAGTGGGCTTTTTGTCCCTCGTGTCCTCAGAACCTGAAGCAGAGCTGGAACGCTGGCTGCCAGAGTTGCGCAAGGTGAGTTCAGGAGCGCTGGGGCGGCGTTTCTTGGAAGAAGAATCTTCACGGTTCTTATCTTTGCTAGCCGGAGGAATGGGAATGCGCTGAGATTGTGAAGACTTTCCTCCTGCCTTCGAATCAGTTCCCTGCGACTCTGAGGAGTCAAGGGAGGTTGCAGACGTCATGTCCGAGGATATGGAAGGTTCTTCTTCGTCTAAAGGATTCTGACCAGCCATGTCCATGACTTTGGGTACAATGGGATTGGCATCCTTGCCTGCGGTACTGGCAGATAGCTTGGACGCAGTCCGCTGAAGGCCATGCATGCCGGTGTCGAGCATTCCAGTCTTGCCTCGTCCGCTGGATTCTGGGGAAGACTGATCGGCAGGACTATCGGAAGCTTCCGAAGTAACAGGCTCTGAGGGTTCGAGAGTTTCTGCTGGCGGTATAGCCATAGAGGCTATGGAAGGCCTTTGCTCTTCCGGAGGACGTTGGCTGGCCATATCCATAACTTTAGGCACAATTGGATTAGCATCTTTGCCTGCGGTACTGGTGGACAGCTTGGAAGCAGTCCGCTGAAGGCCATGCAGGCCGGTATTGAGCATTCCAGTTCTAATAATCCGTCTGCTGGATTCTGATGGGAAGTGACTCGAAGAACGCTCGGAAGTCTCCGGTCTACCTATAGCTGAAGCGGTTGACTGCTGGGACTTCGACAAATCAGCTGAAGACGAGGGCTTAGGCACGGGAGTACTGGAGGTCGCCTGGGAGGCCTTATCAGTAGAGGGGGCCTCCTGGGGACGGGCGGTACTCGCTCGCCTGGCAGTGCCAAAGGGCACCCTGGAGCCTACCGTTGTTGCTTCGGCATGGCCTGGGTCCGTTGAACTTGGTTGAGAAAGCTTAATGGTTGCTGACGACGTATCACCAGCAGGCTTAGTTTCTTTGTTAGCATGACTGACGCTGGTGGCCATGCTGAAAGGTACGCGGGCACCTGTGCGCGAGGATTTTCCTGCCGTTTCGGATGCCCCTACTGCGCTGGTACCTGCCGCTGGAGTGGACGGCGACGCCGTTGCTAACTTAACCGTTTTTGCCTCGCTGGCGTTGCTTAATGGCTCGACGTCACTAATGGGTGATGTCCCGGTTGGTGTGCCACCTATTCCCGTTCTCGCCTTGATGGCAGAGCTTAATGAATCAGCGCCCCTGGTGAGCGTTGGCCCAGCTGGTGTTACACCTATTCCAGTTTTTGCCCCGCCGGCAGCAGAGCTTAACGGTTCAGTGCCCTTGGTGAGCGTTGGCCCAGCCGGTGTT
>OMRK01000238.1 GCA_900313515.1 uncultured bacterium
CCTCCCACCCGCCAATTCCTCATTCCTAATTACGCATTAAGCATTACGAATTATTAATTGCTAATTGTTAATTGTTAATTGCTAATTCCTAATTCCTCATTACGCTCTCAAAAGCAGGAGCCCGCCCTTATCACGACAAAAACCATTGACCTTATGCATAAGTTTTTTCGAGTGCCATTAGTATGGGGAGTTACTCTGGGCCTGGCCTTGGCCGTAGGGGCTCCCTGCACTTCAGCCTGGGCCCAAACATCCCAAGATGAAGAGACGGTTTACGTTCCTCACAAAGTCAAGAAGTACGACTCTAAGGGTCGGCATGTCCAAAAGCGTAAGAGCAGATTGAAAAAGAACAAGGAGACGGATAAAACCAAATCGGTACAAGCCGTTTCAGAAATGCGCCTCGTAGCTCAGTGGTTTGGTGAGGCTTACGACATACCCGCCCGCGTGGCCGAGGAGATGTTTATTGCCGGTTACAGCTACAGCGATGCCGTAGTGGCTCTTTCTCTTATGGATTCTGGGGCTTCTTTGAATGAGGTTCTGGAGCGGCGGCGTAATTGCCGTTGGGACGAAGTAGCCCGCAAAGTAGATATCGACGTTGTCGATCTCCCCGAGCGTGTCATTATGGTAATGAATACCCAGAATAAGCGCGAGCCTCTGGAGTATGTCCACTTTATCCCCGATGTCCACTCCGGTCTCCAAAGCCGTATGCGCCTGCCTTCCTTTGCCCCCACTGTCCCCGATCCGGTTTGTATAGAGCGCTTCCACCTTTCAAAAGAAGATATTTCTAACATTCGCCTAGTTCTGGAGAACAGTAGCAATTTAGACGAGAACATGTTGCGCCTTCCCGCTGGACGTTCTCTGTGCACCGGTGACTGGGTTATCGCCGGAACTCTGGCCAAATACAAGCCATTTCCCATAGAAACGATTTTAGCTGTCCGCAGTGGTGAGGTCATCGAGTGGGGCGACGTGGCTTCTATGTTCAGTATAGACTCCAAAATTTTTTTGGACGGTCCGCTAGCCCCAATCTATGCAGCCTTAATTAAGGGCGATAATTATGCCACTATCTCCACCCTGCGCCGGGTCAGCTACCCTAAAACTATGGATAAGTCCTACGAGCTGAGCAATGTGGAAGGTGCGGAGAAACAAGCCTTAGCCTGGCTTATGAACCTGCATTTTAAAGTTACAGATGAGGAGCGCAATTCCTTAAACAACTTGGGACTCGACTTCGTCGATCAGGCCTTGTCTCTGGCTGTAGCTCGTATGGCTTTTGTTAATGTAAACGAAGTTGCTAAAAGAGCTCGCAACGGAGCCAGCTGGAAATATCTAATGGATTATTACAAGCTGGATCTGACCGGCCAGGATGTGATCAGGCAAGCGGCTTTAAGCCGGGATAAAGCTCGTGCTTTGGCCTTAAAGGCAGAAGCAAAAAACAACGAAACGCAGGCAGATCCCGGATATAACGAGGATGAGGACAGCACAGCCTACCACGGCGATTTTTACGAAAGAAATTTAAGTTCCGATGGCGGGAACAAGTTATCTGGAAGGGCCGATGTTTAAATCCTTCTGTTCCAGGTCAGTTAACCTCCAAGCCAGCATGGGCAGGACGGGCTGGGTCGGACGTGCTGGCCGAGCCAGAAGAACGATTTTTATGGGCAGAGCCCATAGTAGGTTCTGCCAGGCGGCCTTCTCGTTGCTGGAGGTTCTGGTGGCTTTGGGGATCGCTTCTGTAGCCCTGGCTTCCGTTTTGAGCGGCACCAGCCTGCACATGCAACGCGTGGCCCGCTTAGAACCGCGCTATCGCAATTTGGTGGCAGCCTCTATCGGCCTAGAACAGAATATGGCTAAGCGGTCCAGTAGCGAAAGTGACAGCATAGGCGATATAAACTACAAGGTTACAGTTGGCCCCATGCCCTCCGATCCGCGCATAGACGTTATCAGTAGCAGTGTGGAAGGCTCCACCCTAGGAACGAGTGCTGTTGTTAATGCTTACCGCCTGCGTCTGGGTTCCGATTAGGGGCCATTTGCGCATATAAGGCAATAATGTCAGTTGCGAACGGTCATTTGCAAAACGGCTCAATAACACGCCACTTCCACCCAGGCTTCACCCTTTTGGAGCTTATGCTGGTTATGGGTTTGGCCACGCTGGTTTATGCCCTAATTTCCTACGTAACCATCCAGATGAATAACTCCGTGCGCCGCGCGGAGATAGCCTATAAACGCAAGAAGGCTGTAATTGAAATTGCCGAGCGTATGCGCTGGCAGTTGCGCTGTCTCTACGCCAATGTGCCACAGGGTTCACCTTCACAACCGCCTTCCAGCAATACCAACCCAGCTACGCTTTTAAAGTCCTATATTTACAGCAAGGGCGGCGATCAGGAAAACCAAGACAGCCTGATTTTTAAGACTACCTATTTTCCCTCCGATACCATCCGAGCTGGCACA
>OMRK01000001.1 GCA_900313515.1 uncultured bacterium
CCCCTCACCTGCTCCTTTGATTTGGCTGGTTGTCTGTTCTGGACCGATTATTCTGAGTCCACTTCCGGCGGTTCGGTTAAGTATGTCACCTACAAAGATTTCTTGGATTACGATTCGGCTCGCCATTGTGGTACGGCAGTGCTTGGTTTGAGCTATCCGGCCGTGATCGACGCTCGCGGGCCGGTGGCGGCGGTAAGTTGCCAGGGCAACAATCAGGTTTGCCTGTTCAGGGCTAGTGTAGACGAGGCCGATTTGGAAGAGTGCTACGGAACCGGACTTTCCTATGACAATGTCAGATATTGCAATTACATAACTCCAGAGGCTTCCGCCAGTTCTTTACTCAATCCCTTTGATGTAAAGTGGATCACTGCTCTTGAAGGAGAGAGTTTCAGTAGCTATTTGGTTATTGATAGCGGTCTTACCATGAGCCAGTATGGTTTGGCCAGTTCGCCTGACAATGCCGGTGCTCTGTGGATCTATCGGTATGAGTATGATGGTACCTTAGATCTTACTAATCTGCGTGAGACTAATCCATATTATGGGTTGCTTTTGGATAAGTTGCAGTATCCCAACAGCATAGATTGCACCATGGGCTCTGTTCCAGGCAGTACCAGTTTGGATATCTTCTATTGCTGCGGTGGAAATTCCGTCCTTTACAATCAGAAGGGTCTCCCCGGTACTATAAATGTTTGCCGTTACGATTTAATGGCCAACAGATTAGTTGATAGTTATACTCGGGTGATCGAGAATTATGTGGAGGATCCCTTCGGCCTTCTTATCGAGGGATACAGCCAGGCTGCTGAATCTGTAAACCTTGTTTACACCACCCACTGGAATTGGGGCGGTGAAGGTAAGAAGGGTGAGGTGAGGGCAGTGAGGAACTACGTAATCACGCCCTAGCCCCTGTACTGCACAGTAGCTGATGCTTTCCTATAGGGCCGCGCTTTTTCAGGGTTATAAATGCTTTGAAGTGCGGCCCTTCTCTTAGGTGGTTAGTTTTTTGCTGCGGGACTAGAATTTCGGTTGACTGGCGGGATATTTAGGGACAGTTAGACCGTTTAGATAAAGAGAAAGTGCCACATGCTGAAAATTGTAAAGATAGTTTTGATTTTTGTTGTGCTATTGTGGGTTGTTAACCTGCTTTTTGCTCCTGATTCCAAGAAGATGCCGGTCACGGCTGGGGCCCGCGGTGTGCTTTTTTCTAGAGACTTGAAGCAGAAGGTTAACCAGGGCCAGTTGGTGATCGTCGATAAAGACGAGAGCGATAAGTACATCCAGGAAGATCTTTCCACACATGATCTGGTGAGGGCGTTGACCTTTGCCCGTTACAAGAGCGAGGTATTGGAGCAACCTCTTTACATAGAGAATGCTAGCACTTTGGGTGACAGGGATAAGGTAGTGGCCAAGGTGGATCCCACCGATCGCCAGGCTTGGCAGCACTTGGTTCTTTTAGAAATTGATCTTAAGAAAAATTACGAGAGAAAAAATCCTAACGATCTTCAGGGGTACATGAGTGAGAAATCGCTAGATGCTAAGCGTGTTCCCCAGGTTATGCAAGAGTTTATTGGCGGTTATCCTAATTCTTACGTGGTAACCACTGCGTTGGCTCACATAGAGTACAGTCTTTGTGTGGCCCAGAAAAAGGCGGATCAGGCCGTGGCGGTATATGATAAGCTCGCCCTTAAGTATCCTGATAGCGAGGTTTTGGCCGAGTACCTTCCTAAGTATAAGGAGAGGGCCATGGAGCTTAAAAAGAATGGTGGTAAACTGGACGCCCTGTAGGCTCTGACTGATAATCTGCAGATTTTGCGGATTCTGCTAACAGATTGAACTGTGGCGGTGGATTGTTTGCCGTAATAGTTGCGAGTGAATCTCAGCCATTTGGCGCTAAGGGGTGCGCGAGTGGTGTGATTAGGCCAAAAGGTCAAAGCCGAGCGTGTCGACTTTCGAAACGCTCGGCTTTTGTTGTGCGCTCTGGGCTTTAAGGCCCGGGGGGTGTACCTTTTACTAAATTTCAGTCATCCATAAACCATGCAGGTTGCAGTAGGCGTAAGCACGCAGGGGTTTATCATCTACCAATTCAAAAACGGCTTTGGGCTCCTGGCCTGGTTTGATGGCCTTGCGCTGGCCGCCATGCTCGGTCTCCAGATAGATCCATGGGATATAATGCTCGGGGATTGAAGGATGCAGCACGCTACCTACCACTACCTCTACAGTACTGCCTTTGACCGTTACCACAGGTACATGCTTTTCTTTGGAAGCATCCACCGAGCCAGCTTTTAAAAGCTCCATGTTATGTCCGTTGCACACGAGGTTGAGTTCATCGGAATCTAACGCTCCTACAATGGTTCCGCACTCACGACAGATATAAAAATTCCTGGCCATAAAACATCCTCCTATAGGGGAGTTCTTCCCCTTCAATTTACTCTGGAACTGGCGCAATTTCGCCGAGTCTGCGTTTGGTTCCCGCCAACTTCCTCAACTCTGAACAGATGGAGAAAACCCTCACTGTGCTGGGGGCTTAACTCAAAGTCGAAACTCCTTGCACTCTCCCTTGGCTTCGTTGGCCTTATACTATGGGAATCTGGCTACTCTTCTTCGGCCGCGGGATATTGAGCCGTTGCTGGCTGGATTTATGGCCGCAACGACCCGGTAAAACCGGGCTGTGTGGTTTTTCGTCAAGAATTAAAAATGCGTTTCCACCAGGGTAGACTGGCTTTTTGTTCGGCTGCTTCAAGGCGGACCGCCAGTTGGTTAGCTCGATTCTCTGCTTCTCTTCTGTGCTCTTCGGCCGCTTCTATTTTGGCACTCAAGCGTAGAATTTCGCGCTGAGCTTCATCCAGGTTCTTTTCGGCCTCATGAAGTTGTTGCTCTTTGGCCTTTTCGCTTTCGCGGCCGTCGGTAAGAAGCCGCTGTACCTGCTCCAAACGACTCTGCATGTAGCCTAAGCGCATTACTGCTGCCTCGTGGCGCTCCAAGGGAACAGTGGTTGGAAATTTTGGCTCGGGAGTGGGGGAGGCGTTGGATGAAACAAAATCCTTTTCCTGTTCCGCCTGGGATGGTTGATAAGCAAAGGTTTCTTCTGGCTGACCGGCAGTCTTTGGTGATGAGGTGCCATCACCCTTTGATAAATTGAGAACAGTAGGCTCGGGGGTGGGGATGCTTTCAAATTCGTCTATACTATCTAGGGCCGCTTCATCTTCTGTAGAATCGGCTACTCCGCCCTTTATGCGCGACCAGGCGCCGGAGGCACTGCCGCCGGACTCCAAAAAACGGGTGATCTCCGATTCAGGAATGCGCAACCCACGGCCTACACCTTCTAGTGAAATAACTCTCCCCTGCCGTACGTAGCGGTAAACCTGACGCTCCGTTTTGCCAATAGCACTGGCGAATTCGCCCACGGACAGTAGTTTACCGGATTCGGGTTCTTTGTTAGCGAGATTATCCATAACTCGGGCAGGGTTGCACAAAAAATCCGGCTTCTCCTGCCTGAGACAGTGGAGGCGGTTTGGGCAATTAGCAATGGGCAATTA
>OMRK01000174.1 GCA_900313515.1 uncultured bacterium
ATCGATGCTCTCACCGTAGCCCAGAAGGCCGGTATGGGTAATCGCATTAACACCGTTATGCAGACAGCTTTCTTCGCTATCAGCGGTGTTCTGCCCCGTGAGGAGGCCATTGCGCACATTAAGGCCAGCATTAAGAAGGCTTACAGCAAGAAAGGCCAGGAGGTGGTCGAGAAGAACTGGACAGCTGTCGATAACAGCTTGGCCGCTCTCTACCAGGTGGAGACGGAAGGTCGCCAGATTACCGGCCACGAGCGCAAGCCCATTGTTCCCGATGAGGCTCCCGAGTTTGTGAAGAAGGTTACGGCCGTTATGATGGCCCAGCGCGGCGATGAGCTTCCCGTGAGCGCCATTCCCGTGGACGGCACCTGGCCTTCGGCAACCACTCAGTGGGAAAAGCGCAACGTGTCTGCTGTAGTGCCCAGCTGGGATCCGGCTAAGTGCCTGCAGTGCGGTAAGTGCGTTATGATCTGCCCGCACGGCGTGATCCGTGCCCGCCTCATCGCTCCCGAAGATGCCGCCAAGGCTCCCGAGGGCTTCAAGATGGCTCCAGCCAAGGGCTTTGCCGCTTACAAGGAGCACAAGTTCACCATGCAGATCTCCGTGGAAGACTGCACTGGTTGCACGCTGTGCGTAGGTGTTTGCCCGGCCAAGGAAAAGGCTTTGAGCATGGTTGCTCAGCGCCCGCTGCGTGAGCAGGGCCGCCGCGACTGGAAGTTCTTCTTAGATCTGCCCGATGTCGGCGGTGAGCTCAAGCGCAACATGGTCAAGAACGTGCAGTTGCTTCCTCCTATGTTTGAGTTCTCCGGTGCCTGCGCTGGTTGCGGTGAGACTCCTTACGTGAAGATGGTGAGCCAGCTCTTTGGCGATCGAGCCATGATTGCCAATGCTACCGGCTGCTCTTCCATCTACGGCGGCAACTTGCCGACCACTCCGTGGTGTGTGAATAAGGAAGGCCGTGGCCCGGCTTGGTCCAACTCCCTCTTTGAGGACAATGCCGAGTTCGGTTTGGGTATGCGTGTGGCTATCGACCAGAAGGCCGAGTATGCTCGCCAGCTCTTAGACAAGGCTCATGAGAATGGTATGATCGAGGACGATCTCTACGAGGGTCTCAAGAGTGTTGAGCCGGCTACTCCCGAGAATATCGCTAAGAAGCGTGCCCTGTTGGATAAGTTGGCTGAGAAAGTCAATGCCTGCGGTTGTGAGTGCTCCAAGGAGATGGCCTCCGTTATGGATGCCCTCATTCCTAGGTCGGTCTGGATTATCGGTGGTGATGGCTGGGCTTACGATATCGGTTACGGCGGGTTGGATCACGTCCTGGCCCAGGGTAAGAACGTCAACGTTCTGGTCTTGGACACTGAGGTTTACTCCAATACCGGCGGTCAAGCTTCCAAGGCCACGCCTTTGGGTGCGGTAGCCAGGTTCGCTGCGGCTGGTAAGAACTTGCCCAAGAAAGATCTGGGTATGATCGCCATGTCTTACGGCAACATCTACGTGGCTCAGATTTCTGTTGGCGCCAACGATGCTCAGGCCTTGAAGGCTATTGAGGAAGCCGAGTCCTACGATGGTCCTTCCTTGATCATTGCTTACTCGCACTGCATTAATCACGGTATCAACATGGCCGAAGGTCTGCAGCACCAGAAGGCGGCCGTCGAGTGCGGCCAGTGGCCTCTGTACCGCTTCGACCCGCGTCGTAAGGCCGAGGGCAAGCCTTGCCTGCAGGTGGACTACAAGGGCCCGAAGACTTCCGTGGCTGAGTATCTGGGCAGCGAAAACCGCTTCCGCCAGTTGAAGAAGCTCAATCCTGAGCTGGCGGCCAAGTACGCCGAAGAGTCCGATGCCATTGCCAAGGAGCGCTACGAGCGCTACATGCAGATGGCCACAGCGCCTGCGCAGGCTGAGTAGTTTGTGTTGGGCCGGTCGGTTGGGTATGAACCCGGCTTGACCGGGCACGGCTAGTACTAATTGCCATTGTAGAAGATGGCGTGTTCCTCGTAGAGTGGGGGATGCGTCATCTTTTTTACATTTTGAAAAGAGTTTGAGTATTCGGCGAGGATGGTGGTTTGGCAACCCAACGATGTGGGAACACGGCGGCGCTCGAATCTTGCAAAAGGCCAAATAACAAAAAAACTGTGGGAAAATAACTGCAGTTGGGCAGTTTAGGCTTTAAAGTGCTGCATACTTAATGGAGGTCTCTATCTATGAATATAAGTGGTAGGAAGGTTGGCCTGGCCGCAGTGTTGGTCATGGCACTTATGCTTGGTATTTGGAGTGAGGCTGACTCAAAAACTCCGGCAACCCGAACTCGAACAGAGAAAGCAGAGCCGCAGCTTAAAGTTTCCAGACAGATCCCTCAGAAGCTGCCGCAGGGTTGGTTTAAGACCGCTACTAGAAATGGAGAGTACGAGGCCATCCGTCTCCACCGCTTTTTAGATGAGATTGTGGTGGAAGGCTACAATGTGAATGTTGATGATGGGCATCATTGCGTTGAGTGTTACTGGGCGGATGAGATTACCTTTGATAAGAGTGGTAAGGCTTGGATCCAGACCTTCTCCGGATTTAGCAAAGCCGGGCAGTACTGGAAGAAACCTGTGCCTTGCTCAATTAAGCTGGAATCGAAGCGCATATCTATTGCCAGGGAAGCAGAAAGTTCCAAAAGTTACACCAGTTTTGTGCCACAGGTTGGCCTTTTTGAGTACGTTGAACGCTCGCAAATTCCAACTGGCGGAGATTCTTCCAGAATTTCTGGAACTTATGAGGCCTCAGCCCCCGATGGCACCGCTTTGCAGCTAACTGTGAGAGATAGGGATGTTACGTTTGTGAAGAAAAAGGTGGGCGAGCCGATAGAGGCCTATACTGGGGCCTGCACTTACAACCACGATGAAAGGACTTACAACTGCGCAGTTGTACGGATCGGTTACTGCGGTATGCCCCACGAGCTGGTGTTTAGCACCGTAAACGATCCTCTGCCAGATGGGCGGGTTTCAATTGTGAGTGAGAGCTTCCCCGGTAGTGTCCTTGATTTTCACCGGGTCACCTCTTCCGTTGAACCTTGAAGCTGGCTTAGTTATTACGAAGG
Organism: uncultured bacterium; assembly: GCA_900313515.1. Taxonomy (GTDB): domain Bacteria; phylum Vulcanimicrobiota; class Xenobia; order Xenobiales; family Xenobiaceae; genus Bruticola. The sequence goes on from OMRK01000174.1 coordinate 3,077, forward strand.
TTGGGGCGTCCTAAGTTCGAGCGAGCGGGCCAAGCGGCTACTAAAGCAGGTTAGGCCTAGTTTTGAGCAGACCTGGCGGCCCGCTGCCTACAACCAGACGCCCGGAATATTTAGAATCTTTGGGGAGGGTTCCGTTCTCAGAACAGCACACCCTTAAGGCAGATTCTCTGTTCGTTTTTATCGTAATCGAAACTGTGGTGGGCCCCTCCGGCGCACCATTTTTCATATTCACAGTTCTGGCATGCGGCACACCTTTGGGAAAGATGGCGGCGGTAAGGCTTAAATTCGTTTTTCCAAATCTGGGAAAACTGATCTTTCATAACGTTGCCGAAGATTAACTCGGGACGCCGGTCGATATCAAGGCAGGCCACTATACTGCCATCGGCCAGAATAGAGGCGGTAAAGAGGCCAGCATTGCACAAAAATAAGGTGTCCCGCACATTGCCCTCTATATCTTCGCCCAAGAAATGGCTGCAGCCGTAGCAGACGGGTAGGCCTTCGCGTCGCTTAGATATGATAAACCGAAAGAGAGTTCTCTGATCTTCAGGAGTGAGCAACATATCGGGGTGGTCGAGAGCCCGACCTATAGGTTCCACACCGAAGACGCGCCAGGAGTCTATGTCTATATTTTGGAATATATCGTATAGAGCCTCGAGTTCGTTAATGTTTTTGTGATTAATAACGGTGGTAACTTGAACCTCTTTGAACGTGCCCTCCTCAATCAGGTTCTGAAGACCGTTCATAGCCCTCCGATAGCCGCCGCGCAGGCCCCTCTGTTTATCGTGAGTTTCCTCCAAGCCGTCTATGCTCACCGATATCGTACCCATTCCGGTTTGGGACAGCTTATGGGCAACTTCTTTGGTAATAAGGGTTGCATTGGTGGTCATGCCCCACACGAAACCTTGAGAGTGAATATATTCGGTCAACTCAAAGAAATCAGGTCTGAGCAACGGCTCGCCGCCGGTAAGGCAGACTTGGACCCCTTTGGTGCCAATATTTGTCTTTACATCGTCAAGAATTTCTCGGTATTTTTCCAGGGATAGCCCCGTTCGAGCACCGGGAGCGCAGTGGCTCCCACAGTGGAAGCAGTGTTCGTTGCAGTTAAGGGTGATCTCAAAAAAGAGTTGCCGCAGTAAGGGCTGCACGTAGAGGGATTCGCGTACGCGTGCCCTTTCATCTAGACACTTTATCTTTACGTCTTTGAAATCCGGATCTTCTGCAGAAAACTCTCTAAAAGCTTTCAAGCTGTCTGTCATATCGGCTGCTCCCTGGAATTGTGGATTTATTTAGGCTGAAAAGGTTGCAGTTCCCCAATTACTTCCGCTAAAGGTTTCTGAACCTGCTCGCCCGTGTGCAGATTCTTAATTTCGACTAATTGCTTGCTGTCATCATACTGATGGGGGAAGAGCATGTAATCGATGCCCTTGCGGTCGGCGTAGCGGATCTGCTTTTTCAAGCTGGCCACTTCGTGGTAAATTTCGGTGGGGATTCCTGCTTCGCGCAGAGCGCGGGCTATTGTGCGGCAGGCCGGGCGCAGCCTTTCTTCGGGCAGGCTCAGCAGGATACGGGTGGGAGTTTGACGGGTGCAATCTAGGGCATTCTGGTTGAATAGGTGGGAAATCAGGCGGCTTAGCCCTATGCTTATTCCTACTCCAGGCAGTCGACGATTGATAAATTCGGAAGCCAGGTTGTCGTAGCGGCCGCCCGAGCAGATGCTTCCCAAACTGGGATAATCAGGCAACATTGTTTCGTAGATGGTGCCAGTATAGTAATCTAGGCCACGCACAATGCCCAAGTTAAAAATTAGGCTTTCTTCATCTAAATCGGCCAGTTCTTCTGCCACAAACTCGAGTTCAGTTAAGCCCTGGCAGAAAATTTCATTCTGCACATTGAGCGCTTTGGCTTGTTCTATCACTTTTAAAGGCGTGCCGCGCAGAGTGCAGAGTTTAAGACATTTATCGGCGGTGGCCTCATCTAAGCCTAAAGAGAGCAGAGACTCCTTAACCTGGTTCGGGCCGATCTTATCGATTTTGTCGATCTCGCGCAGAACTTCCGTGCTCTTGGCTTCATCAAGTCCCAGACTGATGTAATAACCCAAAAGAACTTTGCGGTTATTGATATTTATTTGGGCGCGGATCCCCAACTTTTGGAAGACCTCGTGGATAACGGCGGGAAGCTCGGCATCGAAGCTTAAAGGTAACTCGCTATCTCCTATAACATCGATATCGGCCTGATAAAACTCACGGAAACGGCCCTCTTGGGGGCGCTCACCCCGCCAAACCTTTTGGATTTGCCAGCGCTTGAAGGGAAAGGTTATACTGCCGCTGTTTTGGGCCACATAGCGCGAAAGGGGCACGGTAAGATCGAAGTGGAGGGCCATCTCCCAACGACCGGGAGGTCCTTGCAGGCGGCCTAGGCCGTAAATTTCCTTATTGATTTCACCCTTGGCGCCTAGAATGGAGACGCGCTCCACGGCGCTGGTTTCCAGGCGCGAAAAGCCATGCAACTCGTATACGTTGCGAATGATGTCTATAACACGCTGCTCCGCTAACTGCTGGCCGGGCAGCCACTCGGGAAAACCGCTTAAAGGGGTGGGTTTAATCATAAATCTTTTATATTCCTCAATATTATCTTATGATGTTTTCAACTTTACAGCAGAGTCAGGGCTAAGCCCTGCCTTGGGCTGGCTGGAAAATGACAGTTTTTTTGCAAAAAAAACAGCCCCCCTCAAGCATTTTAGGGGAGGCTGCCTTACCTAGCAAAAATCAGAAAAAAGAGGTGAATTACTCCTCAGACTGATTCTGCAACCACTGATAGAAGGGGATCGTGCGGGCAGAACGAGCGCGATTGCGATTGTCTGCACGTACTTCGATCTTGGAACCCACGCGGATAGCGTCGAAGGAAGGGGTGTACTCGGTCAAATTCTCATACAGATAGAAGTTGGCAACGTCATCCTCAGAACCATCGATATCAACGCTCAGGTACTTGCTATCAACGTAAACGACCTCACCGGTGAAATCCTTCTGCCAGGTCACACCAGCATCGGGAGCTCCAAACTCCAGGTGCTCGGGGCCAATCCAATTGCTGTACCATACGCCAGGAGCCATCTCGTTGTTAGTAACGCCATCGGTCGCGTTGGCGACGCCAGCGGAAGCGCACACTACGGCGGCCATGAACGCGGCACAAGCTAAATTACGGAGAGCCTTCATTTTTATTATTTATCTCCTTATCAAGAACTCAACCGCAACGGCCATAGCCAAATGCGGCGGGCGATCTCTAATATTCAAGAGATCTAAAATTCGTTCCGGGAGCTACATTCAGCTTAACAGCCTGCAACTCACTTATCCAACAAAAACATCGAACCAGTCTCTTTGCAGGTCCACCTTTCCTATGTTTCGGAGGTACTGCTTCGAGATGTTCTTCTGTTTCGGCGGATCCTACCAAATCTTAGCGATTCTGTCAAATAGAACCCTTCTGCCTGCTGACTACCGCAAAACGGCACACAACGGCATACTCTCCCGAATATTCTTGGTAAATTCGCTTAAAGTATTTATTACCCTGCCCTGGCCAGTGAAGATTTAAGCGCTAACGCACTTAATCTGCACGTTTCAAGGGACAAACGAAAGATTCATCCCTCAAGACTGGGAGTTCTCACAGGCCTGATAACTACGCGGAACAGTGGGCTAATCCTTTTTTAGTCTCGAGAAATAAGTTCTTTTTTTAACTATATCCAATAAATTTTGGCATAAATCGACAATTTTGCCATAATGGGTAGAAATTGTAGGCAGCAAATGTCAATTAGCAATTAATAATTAGCAATGAGCAATTAACAATTATCAATTATCAATTAGCGATTAGTAGTTAGCAATGAACAATTGACAATTATTCAACCCTATATGGACAAAGTTGGCTAATAAATTCTTATAGTTTACATGTATTAAATAGAATCTCAGTCGGTAGCAAATTTGGGAACGCTTTTTCCCCATTTGGCTTTTTTTTCAATCATCAATTCCTAATTTCTAATTGTTGTCGCTACCTGCCCGTACTCGTGCGCCCCGCGCTTAACTTTTAATTACGAATTACGCATTAGGCATTACGAATTTCTAATTGCTCATTCCTAATTGCTAATTTATAATTGTTCTTGTTGCCTGCC
>OMRK01000015.1 GCA_900313515.1 uncultured bacterium
GATTTAACTTGCGGCGTAGACAATGTTGGAATCAGCAATTTCGTAACTTTCCTGAAGAACACCAATCCTAACCGTCAAGATCTGCGTCGAGTGGAATATGGTGACGAAAGAGATCCTCAGATGAAGGCCTTTTTAGAAAAAATAGCCCCCGCCAATAACGCTGAGCAGATAACCAAACCCCTCTATGTAGTACAGGGTTACAATGACCCGCGCGTACCAGTAACTGAAGCAGAGCAAATGGTACGAGAAATCCGCCGAGCAGGAGGGCAAGTCTGGTACTGCTGTGCAGCAGACGAAGGCCACGGATTCGCCAAAAAGAGCAACCGCGACTACTACTGGCAATCAGTAGTTATGTTCTTGGATAAGTACTTGTTGGACAAATAACCACCACACAAAAAATGCCCTCGCACAAAATGGGTCGGCGGCTACCTTCAGTGCCTCCAGCCCTGACTTGGCAGCATAAAAAAAAAAAAAAAAAAAAAAAGAAAAATCAATGAGGCTGTGCACGCAAAAAAAAAGGCCTGTGCCTGCCATAACCTACGGCAAATCTGCACAGGCCTCCCCTCTACAACTAGATATACAGGGCCAACTATATCTTCACACTAAGCCTCTCGCCAGACTTAGAATACTGAACAGCCTTCTTCAGATCCTCATTAGCCTCTTTGATTAAAGCCTTACGCTTGTTTTCATCCTTTTCACCCAAGGAACTCCGACATTTGCATGCAGCCCGCCATGAGTGCCCTATAGCCATTGCCAGATCCTTTTGCATTTGCTGATGCTTCTTGGGGCAAGTCTGCTCGTTTATATCCTCGATAAAGTCATGGAACTTGGTAATCAAAGCCTCAAGATCCTTGTCTGTATCGTTTATGTTACTGACCTTATCATTCAAAACAGGCCCACACAACCTACGCGTTTCTTTTACCATCGCCACAGTATGCGGCGCCAAATAGCTCTGCACACGCCTTCTGTAGTTTTGAAGAGAAGTCTCATCTATGTTGTCCTTAACTACAATATCCTCGCCTGTTATAGATCTTTCCAAGGCACGATTGTACCAGAACAGATAATAACAAGCTATGCAAATAACAATTATGCCGACAATTATCAGCATGCAGGTAACCGGAGCGTCACCGCGCATACGCCGATGCTTTACAGTATTAGACACAAATAAAGACATAACAAAAAAAAACCTCCAAATCACTCAAATGCACAGTATAAACTAAGCAAACAAAAACGATGCACGGCAACTGCACGCCTAGCGCGTACTGGTATACGCCCATATTCCCCAACAACCTGCTAAAACGCAGACAATGACTTCTAACTAAGTGAATATGTTGCTCTCAAAAAAAATCCCAAACACACCGATGTAAGAATACACATAAAAAGGGGAAAAACACATTGTAAAAATTAAGCATAGATGCAAAAGTTCACAATTGCTGTTCACTGTCAGCACAAGCTCACCTACGCTCTACCCAAATTTCCACCTTGCCGTATAATGGAATCCCCACATCTAAAGATATCATGTTTTTCAAATTCAAACAACATAACACAAAAAAAAGCGACCTTGCGCACAACAGCGACAAGATCGCCCCACGGAAAGCAGGACATAAGAGCCCTGCCTCATCAACTTACCAAACGGGCACACCAGCTCCGGTCTTGTTGAAAGGAGTGTTGCCGCCGACGCCGTCCAGCAAGCCCTGCTGAGCGTTCATCATAGGATAGCCAGCGGTCAAGTCGCAAGCAGTGTGGTGAGCACCGCCACCGCAGCACAGAGCGTACCAGTCAGGGTCGGTACCCCAAGTATAGGAGCTCACATAGTGGCTGTAAGTAGCAGTAGAAGCGCAGGTAGGCAGAGTGGCCATGTAGGCACCAGCGCCAGCACCGACGCCGCCTCTAGCAGTCGTCAAGAGGGTCAACTGGGTAGGATAACGGCCGTTGTGGTCAACAGCATACATCTCGAGGGCGGTACCAACGTTCTTCAAGTTGGATTTGCAAGCGGTCAGCTGGCCCTGAGCACGAGCACGCACAAAGTTGGGGACCAAGATAGCAGCCAAGATAGCGATGATAGCGATAACAATCATGAGTTCGATCAAGGTAAAACCTTTACGAGAAGAAACACGATTCAGCATCAAAAATTCCTCCAAAAATCTCCCTATAAATACGAACCAGAGAGGAGTAATAACCAACAAACATGGCCTCCCCTGGATACAGGGATATATTACTAGAAAAAAAAGCAGGTGTCAATGCTGAATTGTCAGTCTTTATATTTTTTTTCAAATAAAAACCCCAGCCGCAGAATGCGAACTGGGGTAAGCTCTACCGTGTCGACGCCTGGTCCCCCCCCGAGGTTCCCAAAGCGAGCACTCTGCTGTTACGACATACTGCCGACCAACTGGTACATCGGCATAAACACGGAGATAACGATAAAGCCTACAATACCGCCCATACCGACAATCATGATAGGCTCCAACATGGAGGTCAAGGAGGAAAGCAGGTAGTCAACTTCGGTGTCGTAGAAGTCAGCAATCTTGGACAACATAGCGTCCAGGTTACCAGTTTCCTCACCGACGGCGACCATCTGAGTAACCATGGGCGGGAACATACCGGAAGCACCCAGCGGCGCAGCAATGCTCTCACCTTCACGGATACTGTCACGCACCCGGGTAACTGTTGCAGCTATAACCTCATTACCAGAGGCCTTACCCACAATTTCCAAGGACTGCATAATAGGCACACCAGACGAAAGCAAAGTGCCCAGCGTACGACAGAAACGTGAAATAGCCACTTTTTTGTTCAGCAACCCGAAAACCGGCACACTAAGCTTCAGCTGGTCAAACTGTTTGCGACCAACCGGCGTCTCTACATACTTCTTCAAAATAATGAACAGAGCAACTATGGAAGCAGCGAAAATACCCAGATAAACGGGCTCCTGAGCAAGCTTAGTTACAGTCATCAAAATTCGTGTAGGCAAAGGCAGCTGCAAGTTCATGCCTTCAAACATGGAAACGAACGTTGGCAATATGTAAGTTACCAAGAAGAACACGATACCTATAGCCATAACCAAGATAACTACAGGGTAGGTCAAAGCAGCCTTAACCTTCTTCTTCAAGGCGAAGTCCTTCTCCATAAACTGGGCCAGACGATCCAACACCTCATCCAGCACACCACCCATCTCACCAGCTTTAACCATGCTGTAGTAAAGAGAAGAGAAGACATCCGGATGCTTCATTAAGGCACTGGATAAGGTGGAACCACCTTCTACATCACGACGCACCTGCACAAGCACCTGCTGCAACTTTTTATCTTCCGTCTGCTCGGATAGAATATCCAAACAACGGACCATAGCCAAACCAGCATTGATCATGGTAGCGAACTGCCGACTAAAAACAGTAAGCGCCTGCTCATCAACCTTTTTAAAACGATCCAGCCAGGCAAGAATGTCCCCACTCCCAGCACCACCAGCTTGCTGCTCCATCTTAACGATGGTCATCTTCTTTTCTTGTTGGACCATCTTTTGGGCTGTTCGTATGTTGGGAGCTTCTATCTGGTCTTTTACTATCTGACCTTCCGCATCACGCGCTTCATATACGAAGACAGGCATAGGTGCCTAACCTCCTTGCAAAAACTCTCTTACTAGCACACCCCCACCCTCTATTCCGCTTAACAGCTCTAGAGACGGGCGCCTCCCGCTCCTAACACGGCCTAAAAGACCGTACTTACAAACGAGCCAACTCCGTGTGCCTCACGGTTTACAATAAAAAAAACGTTTAAACGGCGGCACTCCCCTTCCGCTTGCTCTACCAAAACGGAAGGAGCCTACGCCGACCAAGTCTCATATACCTAGATACGGGACAAAGAACCAACAATAATGCACAAAACGGGGACGAGCCACCACAGTGCTGTCATAATCTATGCACCTCCTAACTTCTTGCCTTCCAACCATCTCCAAGAAAGAGACGGCAAACTCGAAAAAGCAAGAAGGTCGTTCACTTCAATAAAAGAGTGAAAATCCTTCCCGCTCAAAACTCAACCAGCTACTTGCGATTAGCATTCTCAATCATACGACGCAATTCGTCAGCATGAGTAGTATGGTTAATAGCTTCCTCCATGGTTATATCCTTCTGCTTGTACAGATCAAGCAAAGCCTGCTCCATAGTCTGCATACCATGTTTAGAGCCAGTCTGAATAGAATTATAAATTTGGTGCGACTTGCCTTCACGAATAAGGTTACGTACAGCCGAAGTCATAATTAAAACTTCTACAGCAGGCACACGCCCCTGACCAGAAGCATGCGGAATGAGCTGCTGTGAGAAAACACCTTCCAAAACCGAAGCCAACTGAATGCGGATCTGTTGTTGCTGATGTGGCGGGAAAACATCCACAATACGATCAACCGTCTGAGAAGCATCAGAGGTGTGCAGAGTGGAGAAGACAAGGTGACCAGTCTCAGCCGCGGTGAGAGTACCAGCCATAGTATCAAGATCGCGCATCTCACCCACCAAGATCACATCCGGATCCTCACGCAGAGAGGAGCGCAGAGCGTCTCCCCAACTCATAGTATCCTGCCCCAGCTCACGCTGGTTAATCATCGATTTCTTGTGGAAATGCACATACTCGATGGGATCCTCAATGGTGAGAATATGGAAGTTCTGCTCAGAGTTGATCATATCCAACATACAAGCCAGAGTAGTCGATTTTCCCTGACCAGTAGCACCTGTTACCAAGATAAGGCCTTTGGGGCAGTGAACCAGCTCCTCAACGGCGGCCGGCAGATTCAGCTCGGCACGGGACGGAATAACGCTGGAAATGGCC
>OMRK01000009.1 GCA_900313515.1 uncultured bacterium
GCAAAGTCGTTGTGGTTTGAAACCGGATTGCGGAGACAAAATCCTCCAATGGACAAAGTTTCGAACCGGCAGATAGAAACCGTATATGAGGCCGTATAATTGGGACGAGCCTGCCAAACAGGGTGAAGTCTGAGCCTAATTTTACAAAAAAGTCTCTTGTGCCTATCAAGGCATAGGAGATTTTTTTGTCTCTAGAGATATGCGCGAATAATGAAAATCGGGCTTGAGGCGATCGAGCCGCCGTTGCGGAGCTCGTTTTTTTTACGTTTGGACTAGATTTTTTATTTGAAAATTTGTTGGGGAAGCTCTTCATTTACAGAGCTTTTCGCAAAGGCGGGTGCGCCATCTGTTTAAGGCGGGGCGATGTTTTGAGTTGGCTACAAAATAAAAGGAGGGTAGGCTAAGGCTCAGTTTTGGCGTGCCAATAGTTACCTGATCAACTGCGCAGCGTTTAAAGCGCCCCAAAATGCTTGCTCAGTCGGGCAGGCTTTTGGGGGGACTCTATAAAACCTGCTCGTTATTATGATGCATTTGAAACGCTTTTCGGTCGTTGCGGATATAAGTGGCTTCTCTAAGCTAGACATCACCATTATGATTTCTTTGGTGTTGCTTGCCCTTACCATTGCCGGGCCTAACTTTGAAAAGGCCAGTGTTAACTCCAAGCGTATGGCCTGTGAAGAAAATATTAATAAAATAGCTGACGCCATCAAGGATTTGGAAAAGAGAACTCCGGCCGGTCAAGTTGTCAAAGGACTTGATAAAAAAGAATTCGGCTATTTGAATGCGGTCCATGTTGGCAATATTCTTCTAGAGAACGGCGCTTTTAAGGAGCTGCCGGTCTGTCCGGTCAGTGGGGAACAATACGGTTTTGAAATTATTTCTCCCAGCAAAATTGCCGAAACGCCTAAGGTAGGCCTAGGAGCAGCCAAGAACGCTTCTGATAAAGCTGGTAAAAATAAAGACCAGAAAAGTGTCGACAGCAAAGAAAAGAAGCAAGCGAGCGATGCGGCCCAATCGGCGGCGGGCAAGAATACAGATGGCGGTGCAAATTCGCAGGAAGTAACGGTTACTCCGGCCCAATGGAAGATCTGGTGCATAGGTAGGCATCATGGTGTGGATAGCATGCCGCGCTATTATTCGGACAATTCTCAGAAAAAATAAATTCGTTTGTCCAGGTTAGACCTGGCAATGGCAGACAGTTCGAGTTGGTTCAGCATCTAGGCCGCTTTTATTTGATGTAGCAGGGCTGAACATGTAGGGAGCAGCAGAGGGGTTCGTCGCTTTTTTTTAGAATTTGCAGGTTATGTGTGTTTTAGTTACGGGTGGTACCGGCTTTGTTGGTGGGCATCTTCTGCGCAAGCTCTTGCAAGCTGGGTATGATGTGCGGGCTTTGGTTCGTTCTTCCTCCAAACGAGATAATCTTAAGGGGTTGGATGTTGAGCCAGTCCTTGGCGATCTGCGTGATCTCGATTCTCTGCTCAAGGCTTCTCGCGGCTGTGAGCTTATCTTCCACTGTGCAGCCGACTATCGGCTTTGGGCCCCCAATGTACAAGATTTGTATGAGTCAAATGTTGGCGGTACCAAGAATATTCTGCAAGCTGCCCGTGAGAACGGAGTAGGCAGGGTTGTGGTGACCTCATCGGTGGCCGCGGTGGGAATTCCCAAAGATGGCGGTCAGGGTTGCGAAGATACTCCGGTAACTCTAGAAGATATGATAGGCCATTACAAACGTTCCAAGTTTTTGGCCGAGCAGGAGGCCTTTAAAGCAGCTGGTGAGGGACAGGACGTAGTTATTGTCAATCCTTCCACTCCCATTGGCGATAGAGATATAAAGCCTACCGAAACGGGTAGAATTATCACCCGTTTTTTAAACGGAGGCATGCCTTGCTATGTCAATACTGGCCTTAATTTGGTAGATGTGGATGACGTTTGCCAAGGGCACATATTGGCTGCTCAGAAGGGGCAGAGTGGGCGACGTTACATTCTAGGCGGTTGGGATATGAGCTTGGAGCAGATTCTTATGGAGATCTCCGATATTAGCGGCTTACCCGCTCCCAGCTTTGAGTTGCCACTTTGGTTGGCCGGTTGCTTGGGAGTTGTAGATACCTTTATTGAGGATAGGTTACTGCACCGGGAGCCTAGCATACCTCTGGAAGGGGTAAAGATGGCCAAAAAGCTCATGTATTTCAGTTGGAAGCGGGCTGAACGCGAGCTAGGTTACAGGCCTCGCCCCATCCGGGGAGCCTTAGAAAGGGCCGTAGATTGGTTTGTTAGCAACGGATACGTTAAGAAAAGAAACAAACCTTAAAGGGAAGAATGACAGATGAATAAGGATATCACCTTAGCCTTGTTGATGGCTACTCCTGAGGAAACAGAGCCATTTTTAAAGCTTTGCCGGTCTTCTCACCAGGTCTGCTCTTTGCCGCAGGGCCTGAAACTGGATGGCTTGTGTTCCGATTCTCCCACTATTTGGGAGTTTAATTACCCAAATTTCAATCTGGCAGTTATTCTCACCGGCATGGGTCGGGAGAGAGCTGCTTTGGCGGCTCAGCTGGCAGTAAGGCGTTACCAGCCCCAGCTTCTGCTTTCGGCGGGTTTTGCCGGCGCCTTGTCTCCCAGCCTGCAGATTGGTCAAATTGTGGGTGTGGAACGTTTGGAGGGCGATCTGAGTACGGAGCCTTCTGAAATTAGTAAGCGGATCTGGGAGCGGGCTAAACAATATTGGGAAGCCCAGGCAGAGCATGTTGCAGCTAACATGCCCCTACCTTACAAGATTACCTCGGCCTCTGTTCTGACCTGCTCTCAGGTGGTACGCTTTAAGCACACAAAAGCCCACCTGCTCAGTTGCTATGGTGCAGCCGCGGTAGACATGGAGGCGGCTTCTGTAGCCCAGGTGGCGATTCAAGAAGGGGTGCCCTGGGCGGCCGTGAAGGTTGTAAGCGATGCGGCGGCCTTTGATATGCCCATGGATTTCACGTCTTTAACTGATCCCGAAACTGGCCAAGTCGACAAGGTTAAGGTTATTTGGGAAATTTTCAAGCGGCCCGGATGTTTGGCTGGTTTGAAACGTTTGGCTCAAAATAGTGCACTGGCCGCTCAAAATTTGGCTAAATTCCTGAACGGCTACATCCAGACAGCTGCTGTAGAGCTTAAAAGTTAGCTCACTAATTGGGCTGATGGGGGCCTTTCGGACTAGTGGGCGGTTAACCTTGAGGTCTGGCCGAACTATGTTAGGTTATTGGGTGTAAAAAAAAGCTGGAAATTGGCTGGATGTGTCGATTAGGACAGCAGTATATTTTTGTTGTAGAGCGGATTAGATTCGTAAGCGTAGCGTAAAGTTGGGCTAGAGGCGGAAGTTATGAGTATTTTGGCGTTGACTGGGCAGATTATTGGCGGGTTGGGAGTTTTGGCTTCCTGTGCCTATCTTATTATGAATTGTGGAGTAGTCTACGTTTTTAAGAGAGAGCAGGAGCAAGCCCGGAATCTTATTGAGGCCGACTGCGGCGGTATTCAATCTGCAGGAGAATGTCCTCCCGTTACCCAGATTAAACCCTTGCGTACTTATCCCAATTCTGATGAATGGCAGGCTTTGCAGAGTTTTGCCGCCCAGGATTATCCATCCTTAAACCAGGTAATTCTGGCAGTAGATTCCGAAGAAGCGGCGTCGGGTGGAGATGGCGCTTCCAATTTGCGGACTCTGGCCCCCAATGCAGAGGTTTCTATAGGCAGTGTTGAGGCTATGAATAAAAAGATCGGAGTCTGCCTGCCCGCCTTGGAGCGGGCCCAAGGTGGGATTATAGCTATTTCCGATGCTGATATGGTAGCTTCTCCGCGCCTTTTGCGTTGTTTATCTCTGGCCCTGCAGGATAAAAATACGGGACTGGCTACCTGCCTTTATACGGTAAAGCATATGCCTACCTTTGGGGCGTTGTGTGAAGGTCTATCGGTAAACGATTTTGGCGTCTCCGTATTAGTGGCCCGCCTGGTGGAGGGCATCAATTTCGCTCTGGGAGCGGTTATGGCTTTGAATAGGAGTACTCTGAAAGCCATAGGTGGACTGGAGGCTATAAAAGATCACCTGGCCGATGATTACCAATTGGGACTGCGTACCTCGCAACTGGGTAAAAAGGTCGTGTTGGCCGCAGAAGTTGTTGAAGATGTGGTTGGCCCGTTGACATTTAAAGAATATTTTATCCACCAGTTGCGTTGGATGCGCACTTACAAGGCCTCTCGGCCTGGAGGTTTCTTCGCTTTTATTATCACCCAGGGACTTTTGTGGAGCAGTTTGCTCCTGTTGAGTAGCGGTGCAGAGAGCTGGTGTCTGCTTTTAGCTTCGCTGTGGCTGCTGTTGCGTTGGGGTGAAACTTTCTACTCTTGGAACGTTTTGGCTGGAAGCAACAAAGTAGGGCGCTACGCATTTTTAGCGCCGATTAAGGATTTTTTCTATCTCGTTTTGTGGTTTGGGGCTTTTCTGGGTGACAACGTAGAATGGGGCGGCGTGCGTTACAGCATCGATAAAGAGGGAAAGATGCGTCAAAGCTGTTGAGCTCGCGAGTTTGTTGTTGCCCATGCCGGGAACACAAAAAATAAGCGCCCCCTTGAATAAAGAGGAGGCGCTTATCATTTATAAGCTACTTACTACTTAAAGTACTCATCCCAGTGCCAAGCTAACTCGGTGAGAGTGCGCACGCCTACGCCGGTAGGGCCAGCCGGGTAATATTTCCAGGCCTTGGAACGCCAAGCCGGGCCAGCTATATCCAAGTGAGCCCAGCGAGCCGATTCGGGAACAAACTCCTTGAGGAAGAGACCAGCCGTAATGGCACCGGCCAGAGGACCAGCGCTGTTGGTGAGATCTGCGTAGGGAGTATCTAACATCTTGCGGTATTCCAAGGGGAGAGGCAGCTTCCAATAAGACTCGCCCTGAACACCACCGGCGAAGGTTACAGCATTGATCAGGGAACGGTTGTTGCCCATAATGCCGGTGAAGGACTCACCCAAGGCCCGCACGCAAGCACCAGTGAGTGTGCAGATGTCGATAATATGAGTGGCTCCCATTTCACCAGCCAAAATAAGACCATCGGCCAAAACCAGGCGGCCTTCGGCATCGGTATTCTCTACGTGGACAGACTTGCCATTTTTGTAGGTGATGATGTCGCCAGGGCGCTGAGCCTTTCCATCGGGCATATTCTCGGCAGCGCAGATAATAGCGGTAACTTTAATCTTGGGCTTAAGGTTGCCTATAGCACGCATCGCTCCTAATACTGCGGCTGCACCGGCCATATCGCCCTTCATCTCGTGCATGTTGGCCGCAGGCTTAATGCTTATGCCGCCGGAGTCGAAGGTAAGCCCCTTGCCAACCAAGGCCAAGTGGGGCAGATCCTTGGGAGCTTCCTCGCCCTCGGGAACTGGTGGAGTGTAGGTGATGGCAAACATGCAAGGCGGATACTGAGAGCCACTGCCAACCTTAATATGGCCGTTGAAGCCTTCTTCCTTGAGACGAGGCTCATCGTATTCCACAAACTCGTAACCGAACTCTTCGGCTAACTGTTTGCCCTCGGCGCACAATGTCTGAGGATTGATTACGTCGCCGGGCTGGCAGCATAAGTTGCGGGCCATGTTTACACAGTTAGCGAAGACTAAGCCTTCGGCAAAAGCCTTCTCGGCTGGAGCCAACTCGCTGACCGCAAATTGGATGGTCATGTCTTCGGAGACATCTTTCTTGTCCTTCTTGTAGCAGTTGAAGGACCACAAAGCCAATCCAGAGGCCTCAGCGGCTTTGCCCACATACTGCAGGCCGTTGGGAGCGTTCAGAGCTACCATTACATTAAAGCGCCTGGTGTCGGCGGCCATCTTGATAGCAGAGGCCACGCAGGTCTTGATAACTTCCGCGGTGCTGAACCCCTTGTAGCTGCTGGTACTGTAAACGGCAACCGTGCCGATATCTTCGCGGTGCCTGGGCTCAAAGGTGTAAACTCCCTCACGATTTCCGCTATTGTACTCCTCTTTGAGGCTATCCACCCGCTCCTGCAGCTTCTCGTCATCCAAAGAGAACAATTCCTCGTTCTTGTCCAGGATCAAGACAAGCAGATCAGCTTTCCATTCGCTGGGAGGGTTGGCTATAGGTTTAAGATACATCGAGACCTCCAGATTGAAACATTTTTAGAAACAAACCGTGCCCTCTGTTTTAGAAAAAATAAGAGGTTTTCCTGCCTCGGCTATTTCTGCCAATGAGCAATTAGCAATGAACAATTAGCAATGAACAATTGGGCTAGAGGCGTGGGGGGGGCGAGGAGCGGAGCGCAATGAGCAATTGGCAATTCGTAATGCTTAATGCGTAATTCGTAATTGGAAATTAACAATGAGCAATTAGCAATTAGTTCTGTGTTATAAACTTTAATTGTCAGTTGTTAATCTAACAGGGAAAGCAAGGCTTCCAGGCGGGTCGAGTAGAAGTAGTCCGGCAGAGGCAGGCCGGGTGGTGAGTGAGCGTACCTTGGTTTGCGCGACGCGTGGCAAAATACGGAGGTGGGAACTTTTTATGCAGTACAGTTTGGCTGGACGTATGGAGAATGTTAAGGCTTCGGACATTCGTGAAATATTGAAGATCATCGGTCGTCCTGGACTCATTTCCTTTGCCGGCGGTCTGCCTCCGGCTTCTCTGTTCCCCACGGAAGAATTAGCCCGGCTTGCGGGGGATATACTGGTTAAACATGGTGGCTTATCCCTGCAGTATGCTCCTACCGAAGGTTATGTACCCCTGCGTGAGTGGATCGTGAAACGCTTAAATGGTCACTGGGGTATGGAGCACATAGAGTTAGACAATGTGATTATCACGAGCGGCTCTCAGTCAGGACTGGATTTGACCGCAAAGCTCTTTATAAATGAAGGTGATTGGGTATTTGCTGAAGCTCCTACGTACATGGCAGCCTTGGCCGCCTTTAATTTGTGCGGTGCTCGCTTCATGGAAATGGAATGTGACGATAATGGTGTAATTATTGACAAGTTGGAGGCTAAGCTGAAGGAGCATAAGCCAAAGTTCGCCTATGTCATTACCAATTCCCAGAATCCGTCGGGACGCACTTGGAGCATGGAGCGTCGCCAGGCCTTCATGGAGGTCATGACGCGCCTTGAGATTCCCGTGGTGGAGGACAACGCCTACTATGAACTTTGTTTCGAGGAGCTGAATTACCGCTCTTTGGCTACGTTTGATCCTAAGGGCTTGGTGCTCAGCATTGGCAGTTTCTCAAAGGTTTTGTGTCCAGGGTTGCGGGTGGCCTGGATAAGCGGTCCCGCAGAGCTTATTCGCAAGCTTGTATTTATTAAGCAAGCCACCGATCTGCAGACTTCCTACTTTAACCAAATGTTGGTGTACGATTACCTCTGTTCCATAGATTTCGACCAGCGCGTAGAAATGCTTTGTAGCGTTTACAGAGAACGTCGCGATGCTATGCTAAATGAACTAGACGCCCAAGCTCTGCCGGGTATGCGTTACACCCGGCCTAAGGGTGGTATGTTCTTGTGGGCAGAGTTCCCAGAGGCTATCGATACCCACCAGTTCCTGAACAAGTGTATAGAACGTAACGTGGCCTTTGTGCCCGGCCGCTCCTTCTATCCACAAACACAGAAGAATAACATGGCGCGCTTGAATTTTTCCTGCATGGCTCCAGAACTTATCCACAAGGGCATTCGCATAATGTGCGAGGCTGCCAGCGAAGAATTGGACGGTTAACTTGCAAAAATGCATGTGAGGTGAGAGTTCTTGTCTGAAGAAGCTAAAAAAGCGCTCTACTGGGGCGTTGCCATAATCTTAACGCTCATTCTCTCCTTGGTAGCCTTCTACTATAGTTTTTGGCGCAATACTCCCGTCTACTCTCTGGCTCTTGTGAAAACGGCCATAGAGAACAACGATCTGGTCGAATTTAATAGGCGGGTCGATTTGGATAGACTTTTGGAATCGGCCTACGACGACATGGCCGATTCTCTCATAGAGCAGAGTCTGGGCAAAAGCAATCTAATCAATCTTCTTAAGGGCAAGGAGCTGGCTAAGCAGGCCAGCCGGCTAGCCAAAAGCAAGGTGGTGGACTTTGCTAAAAAGCGCATAGAGCAATATGTTGCTGGCAATGGCACTGACGGTGATGCCCTGGTGGAGAAATCAGGGTTGCGTAACGTTGATTTTACCTTTTTTGACAGCTTAGGCTTTGGGGCGGCGGTGGTGGAATATACCAACATAGAGGGGAAGAAGGCGATTATGGGTGTACGTCTTTATCCGCGAGGTATGGATACGGACTTCATTATGCAGCTGGAGATGGAGCGAGTGGACGGGGTCTGGCGGCTAGAGCGCATCCGCAATATGCGAGAGCTCTGCGATATGCTGGGTGTAAGCTTGTTCTAACACGATTTATAAGTCACTGTAACTTCTGCAGATAACCGCCGCGTGAGCGATGGTGGCTTCCAACCGAGGCGGTGCTGCCTAAGTGAATGTTCTAGAAAAAATATTCGGATCTGTGTATCGCTTGTCGCCAGAGCTGGGAATCAACCCCCACTCTTTAGGCGTTTTCTACAGGGCCCTGGAGCTCTCGGCATTAAAACCATTTTTCAGTAAAAGCAAAGGAAGGTATCCCAGGCATGCACCAGGACAATAGAGAGGATGGCAGGCGGCGTGGCCCTCTGCTCAGCGGTCTGAAGCGTTTAACTAGCGCTTTGCGTATCTCTAAAGGCGTGTCCGTCATCCAGGCGGGCAGTGTGTACGCAAGAAACTTAAAACTAGTAGTACTCTTTTTGCTTATAGGTACGTTGTGTGCCTGCACGGCTGGTGGCGGTGGCGGCGGCACATCCATTTTGGACAGCTCGATTATTCCGGGCTTGATTTTGCCCAAAAGTTCTGCTAAAAAACTGGACATAGTTCAGGCTATACCCCAGGGCAGCCTGGTTATGCCTCAGCAGTGCTCAACCTTAACTGTGGTGTTCAGTCAGCCCATGGTGAATTTAGGTACAAAGGAAGTCAACATCCCCGGATTAGCCATAGAGCCGGACATCAAGGGTGAATGGAAATGGAGGGGCACGGCCTGCCTGACCTTTACGCCCAAGGAAGATTTAGCTGTATCCCACGATTATAAAGTTACCATTCCCTCTGGTGTAACTTCGCTTACCGGGCTCAAATTGCTCAAGCCCTACACATTTAGCTTCACCACCCCCAGGCCGGTGGTTTTGGACTCACGTCCTAAGGATGGCGCTCGCAACATAGCTCTGGACGCTCCCATTATGCTCCTTTTCAATCAGCAGATTAGCAGTCAGAGCGAATTGGAGCGGATAACCCTTAGTTCCTCATCTGGTCCGGTGGAAGTTTCACTGAGAGTTCCGACTACCGCGGAGTTTGATGCTTACATCAAAGAGCTCACTAACGATGACCACCGGGAGCGCATCACCTTTAACAACGTAAGTGTTAAGGCCTCTGAGCTCAGTCCCAATCAGATGATTGTCCTGCAACCTAAGCAGAAATTGAAGCAGGGTGAGAAATACACCGTAGTGGTTCCGTCCGGCTTTAAGGTTACCCCTGAGGCCCAACAGGGGTCGCTGGCTGCCCAAAGCTTAAGCTTCAAGACTTATGAAATTTTCAGCCTCAAATCCTTCAATGGTGGCGATGGGAACCGCCCGGAAAACGGCGTTTGCTTCTCATTCACAAACCCAGTGCAGGTTAAAGAGCTGGCCCAAGCTCTCTCCTTTGAGCCGAAGGTTGAGCTCTCCAAATCGCTTCTGGAGGATGATTTTTCATCTGACACTCACTATTTCGATCTGCCACTCTCTCCCAGAACTTCTTATAAGGTCAACATTGCCAAGAGTCTGAAGGATGAGTTTGGTAACACCATTTCCAAGGCGGAGCAACTCAGCTTCACCACTACAGATTTTGCCCCAATCGTTAAGATGAGCGAGGGTAACGCTTTGGTGGAAGCTAAGTTGGGGAAACCTCAGATTCCTCTTGCTAGTGTGAACGTTGGCTCTCTGCACGTACAAGGGAAGCCTTTCACTGCCCAGGAGGCCATAGAGTTGGTAAAGGATAGTAATCTCTACAACAAAGATTACAAGCCTTCCAGTGGTTTTACTTACGATCAAACGATCACTATAAAGAATGAACTTAACCGTGAGATCATTACCAATTTAGACCTCACTCCCATATTAAAGGCAAAATCTAATGGTAGCCTAGTCGAAGACAAAAATATGGCCAACGGCAAAGATGAAAAGAGTGCCAAAGCAAAGGAAGTGGCCGGTTTGCTCTTTTTGCGTCTCTCTTATAAAGATGCCAGCGGTGAAATGCAATACGGCAATTACTTTGTACAAGTTACTGATCTTTGCCTGACCGCTAAATTCTCGGCCGACAATAATCTCTTGTGGATAACCAGTCTTGACAGTGGCAAACCGGTACCC
>OMRK01000041.1 GCA_900313515.1 uncultured bacterium
ATTTACGATTCAGCAGTGCGGGCCTTAGACGAAAAAGACATGCTTCCGGCCATCTATTTCCTCTTCTCTCGCAAGCGCTGCGATGAGGCGGCTGAGCTGTGCGCCAATTCCGTCAAGCTGTCCCCAGAACATCAAATTGCCCTAAATACGGCTATAGATGAAGCCGTTCGCGAACATCCCTCTCTGGCTGGTTGCTCTCAGTTGCGTTATATCCGCAATGGAGTAGCTTCTCACCACGCCGGCTTGCTGCCGGTTCTTAAAGGATTGGTTGAAAATCTCTTCCAACAGGGCTTGATCAAAGTGGTCTTTGCCACCGAGACTTTGGCGGCGGGAATTAACATGCCGGCTCGTACTACGGTGATTTCGGCCATTGTTAAAAATTCCGACGAAGGGTTACGGCCCATGACGGCTAGTGAGTTCTTGCAGATGTCCGGTCGAGCCGGTCGTCGCGGCATGGACGAGGTGGGCCATGTGGTTGTCATCCATAGCGATTATGAGAACGTGAATGAAGTGTTCACCTTAGCTAAGGCCCAGGCTGATCCGCTGGTCAGCCGCTTCACTCCTGGTTATGGCATGGTGCTCAACCTGTTGCAGGTGCACACTCGTGAGGAGGCTCGCGGCCTGATTGAGCGCTCCTTCGGCCAGTTCGTGATCGAGCAGAATAAGGGTGAATACGGTTCGGCCTACAAGAGCGCGCTGGATGAATTGAAAAAGAATAGTACCCCGCGTTGCACGGATCAGCAGATTGGTGACGTCCATATCTGGAAGGGGCTGCGCGGTCAGCTGGACAATCTGAACCGCTCTATCAAGGTCATGAAGGATAATCTTGAAGGCTGTGGTGAGGAGTTCGTGCGCCAGTTTTACCAAGATGTGGAGCAGCGTGACCGCATAGAGGAAAAGCTCAAGGCTATGCGCTGTAATACCTGCGAGCACCGTATGCGTTGCGCCAAGATGTACAGAAGCTACGTGAAGGCTCAGAGTCGTTTGAAGGAATTGGAAGAGCTTATCGAGAGATCGCGCACCTCCTATTGGCGCCAATTTGTGGCGTTAGAGGCGGTCCTGGCGTCGGTGGGCTACATAGTAGATCGTCGCCCCAACTGGGAAGGCGAAATGGCTGCTTCCTTTAGAGCTACCAATATTCTTCTGCTGGGTGAAGTGGTTCTGTCTGGCATTTTGGAAGACTTGCAGCCCGCGGAGCTGGCGGGGGTGGTTTCGTCCTTGGTTATGGGAGATGCGCGGGTGACCATGCAGGTGCCTTTGAATCCTTCAGTGCAGGCTGAATGGACGGTTGATGCCATCTGCGCCATCTGCACCGATCTGGATCGCTTGCAGCAGAATTATGGAGTAAATACGCCGATCCTCATTAATTCCACCTTCGTGGGCCTTATAGAGTTCTGGTGTCGTGGCACCTCATGGCAGGCCGTGCGCGAGTTCCTTGGTGAGGATGGAGAAGGTGACTTAATAAAAGTCATGCATCGCACCCTGGATTTATTGCGCCAGTTTGCGGTGGCCCCCTACGTACCGGCTCGTTTGGTAGATCTCTGTCACGAAGCGGAAAAGCTGCTGGATCGCGACGAGGTCCATGAAGCGGTGATGTGGACCGAGTAGGTGGAAGCGTAGCTTGTGAGGGGATGGGCTACGCTGTCTGATTAGGTCAGGGTACAGGTGCTTCAGAGGTAAAACGGGAGTATCAAAGGAAAGCATGTGTTTGGTGCGGAAAGGCGCCTGGGCTGTTTTCAAAGCATAGCTGCTGTGCCGCCTTGAGGTGCAGTTGAGTTGTAGAACGGGAGAAGAGAGGCTTATTCAATGAGGAGCTGCAGCCGGCCGGCAAGGCACAGTTGTTCGTTTGTAAGGTGTTTGGCAGTATTTTTATTGGCATTGATGGTGTTGGGGGCATTTTCCAGTGCTGTATACGCTGCCCCAGTCTCCCCTGAACAGGCCAAGAAGGAGAAGGCAGCCAAAGCCAAGGCGGCCAAAGATTTGGCTAAAGCCAAAGCCTTAAGTCAGAAGGCCAAGGTCGCCATTCGTAATGCCGCTTTCGATAGAGCCGTTACTTATCTGGAAACGGCTACTCAGTTGGCTCCCCAGTGGTCAGAAGGTTGGCATGAACTGGCCGTCCTTTACGTGAAGCTGCGCAATTATGCTAACGCCGCCAAAGCTTATCGCCATTTGAGTGCTCTACATCCCAATGATTACGGCATTAAACGCGAGTACGGTAAATGTTTGGTGGAAAATAGTCAGTACGATGAGGCCCAAGAGATCTGGCAGAAGGTTATCGAAAAAAATCCCAGCGATGCTGAAGCTTCTTACTACCTAGCCTCTATCGCTTATAGCCAAGAGCGCTACAAGGATGCTGCCAAGCTGGCCGAAGACGCGCTTATTTTGGATAACAAATTTTACAGAGCTGTAGTTTTGCAGATTAAGATTGATCTGCGCGGCCGTCACTATTTCGATGCCAATAAGCGTCTCCAATACATAAGGGAGAATCTTGAAGAGGGTTCGCCTCTGCGTGCTGAGGCGGAAGCTCTCGAGGAACCTATAAAAAGCGGTCTGACTTCACTGGCAATTATCTTTGGTATATGTGCCTTGATGATTCTGGCCTTTATTATAGCAGCTATTTACGCACGACGCGTAGCCACTAGAGTAAAAATTAAGGCGCCCCCCGAGGAAATGGATGCCATGGCCAACGACTCTATCTGCACTTATGTCATGTTGCATCTCATGAACATAACCAGGCTTCCACGCGGTTTGTGCTGGGTGGTATCTGTGGATGGTCGCCACATGATTTTGGAGCTCAGTGAGCTTATTAACGATCCATCTAACTTCTCTCTGAGACCCTTTAACCGCAACAATATGGAAGATTTCATTGAAACTTTCGGTAAGCAGCCGTTCTACTACAAGGGTGCCAGCCAGGATGCGTTGTTTAAAGATACGTTCCCCAATCTGGTGGAAGATCTGCACGGCATAGAGATGAATGTGGTGGTTCCCCTGGTCTGGGAGAGCAATCTTTTGGGAATTATCCTCCTGGGACGCAGCCGCAACACCGAGCGTGAGCAGTTTAAGCAGAGATTTGAGGAAGGCATGGAGCGTATGCAGATGGTTATCGAGGAGGGCTCGGCTGCTCTGGATCGTCTGCGCCAACGTCACATTAAAGAAGTAGATACTCGCACTGGTCTTTGGAACCGCGATTACTTCGAGACTAAGATTGTTGAGGTTAGCCGCGGGTGCTATATGGTGGAGATCCCCATGTGTGCCTTTATGGTAACTCTCGATCAGGTTGCTGTAATTTTGGAAACCCACGATGAAGATTTCGGCATAGAGTTCCTTTACCAGCTGGGAGGGCTTATGCAGAACGCCATTTCCAAGGAGCCGGACGTTACACTGTGCCACTTAGATGGAGGCGTGTTCGGAGTTATAGCCCAGGGTATGAATGCCGAAGATGGTATGCGCATGGCCCGTACTCTGCAGACATTTATGGCTCAGGCAGAACTGCCCGAAGAGATGCAGGGTAAAGTGACGGCCAGCGGTCTGGTCGCCTGGACATTGTTCCCTGAAGATTCCAAGGATCCCAAGATGCTGCGAGCTATCCTGACCCGCGCCTTCAGGGATGCACGTGTTCAGGGCGGTAACCGCATTGTGCGGGCCGAGAAAGTGGAGGAGGCCACCAAGGCTTCGGCAGTGCAGGTTATCGAGCAGGCGCCCGAAGAGAAGATGGTCATACGGCGTAGCGCCGTTCGCAAGCAGTCCGACAGCATGCCTTACTTGGGTATTCCGTCTGTTCCGGACAATAATCCGCCAGTTACGGCTGCTCCAGCGGCTGCACCGGCTGACGAGGCTCCTATTCGCCGCCGCGTGAGCGGAGCTGTCACCATTAACTTGAGCAATGCTGGTGTTTCCGGCGGTTCCAGCCCTCTGCACATGGCTCCATCTCTGGCCAATCCCACCTCTCCGGCTCCTGGCCGGTCTGGTCAGGAGAAGGTGGCTCGCATAGCCGCTCCTGTCCATGCTAGCTCTCCAAGCAAGTTGCAACTGGGTAAAGCCCCAGCGCCTTCTAAGCCCGCCGAACCTTTCACCATTGTGCCTAAGCTTGATGATGAAGGCATAGACGCCGACACCCAGTTCTGCGGCGAAGAAACCTTCATGAGCATTGTGGATAACGAAATAGGCATGGCCAACGAGTCCGGTGAAGAGTGCGCCATTGTTTACATGCATTTCACTAACCTTCAGGAGTTGCGTAATCAAGGCAAAGAGGCTTACATGAAGCTTCGCAAAGAGGTAGCGGCAGTTATAGGCGCCTTCTTGCGCGATGACGACATTCCCGGCTTGATTGGCGAGGATGATATGGCTGTGTTTATGATCGGCACCAATATCGATGCGGCTAGCCATTTGGCTGAGCGCATAAAAATAACCACAGCCAATATGAACGGTCTGCAGATCGGCTTGGGGGTAGCTCTGCGCAAACCCAATACCATGGATTGCAAAACCTTTATCGACCGTGCCCGTGGGTTGGCTGGCGAGGTAGGTATTCATAGCAACGCAGCGGCCAAGTAAGCAAAAAATGTTATCTTAAGGGCGTTTTTTAGTCCTTGAGGACTACAGCGTTGGTTTGAGAGGCCGTAACTTAAGGTGCGGGCTTGTCGGGAATGGGGGAAGCTGGCAGGCCCGCCACGCTTGGGGGGAAGCGTATCGTGGAGAGATGGTTGGTTCTCGAGGTTTAAAATTTCAGTGAGTGAGCAAAAAAAGACAGCTGCACCTAAGCCTAATATAGAGACCGATCCCGAGCTCTTTGCCAAGTGCTTTGCCGATTCCTTGGGAGAAGCGGTGAGTTATGTGCTGGAGCCGAACAACGTTAAGGAAGTAGAGGCTGAAGATAGTGGGGGTGAAGGCGACGATGCTGGAGCCGGTGTAGTTGAGGACGGCAAGAGTGGAACCGAAGGCGCTGAGGCGGATGGGAAGAGTGAAGACGGGGCCGATAAGACCGGTGGTCGTAACTCTGAGGTGAAGGTGAACAGCAACGGTGCTGGGGAGGGCGCCACTGTGGCGGTGGTTGCCAAAGCCGAAAGGGCCGGGGCGGGTGATGAGAAGCGCGAAGATGGAGCCGAGAGCGGTCAGAGTGCCGCAGAACCGTCTGACACTGAGCTCTCCGGTGAAAAGTCGGCCTGTATCGATGCTTCCCAAGGGGAAACTTCAATTGAAGAATCCTCTGATGATGCGACTTTAGAGGATAAGGTTGTTGAAGCTGAGAGCACTGAGGGCGAGTCTTCTGAGGAAGAGCCGGAGATTCCCAAATTGCGCATTGTTTTTGCTGGCATGGATGGGCGTTTTTCTACGGTAGCTCTGCAGGTGCTGGCTGGAGCCCACCACATTGTGGGCATTATCCACTCGCAACCGCGCCGCATCAAGCAGGGAATTTTGGCTGACTGGGCTAGTCGGGGCAAAGATGAGGGTAACCTGGCCCATTTCGCCGAGTTCTATGGCTGTCCGTTTTTCTCCACCAAACGCGAATACAATTACGAGTTGGTGCGTTTTGTTAAGCATTTAAAGCCGGATTTAATTTGTATATCTAACTTCTCTGTGATCTTGCCGCCTAGTATCTTCGAAATTCCCACCTATGGGGCTATAAACTTACATCTTTCTTCGTTGCCAACCTACCGTGGTCCTAATCCATGGCTTTGGATGTTTTACGATGGTTGCACTGAGAATGAGTACGTTGTACACCAAGTGGACGCCGGAGAAGATACTGGGCCCATCCTAGCGCGCGGATCTTACAACATTCCGCCAAAAGTTACTTGCAGTGAGCTGGCCGACTGCGTGTTGCCCAATGCTGCCTGCCTTATGCTTCGGGTGGTCGATGATTTGGCGTTGG
>OMRK01000036.1 GCA_900313515.1 uncultured bacterium
TTTTTATAACAACGAAAAGTCGCAGGCTTTGCTGACAAGCCAACGCGCCTCGATCGGTGTGCACCGCAATTGGCAAACGCAACGCTTTAAGTAGCATGGAGGGCCCAAGCCAGGTGGAAGAAAATTGGTTAAATGATGAATATGCCGCCTACTATAATGCAAATTACGTCACTTGCGCCGAGGAATTTAAGGCGGATCTTGAGCTATTGCAAATTAACAGTTCTGACACTCTCATAGACTTTGGTTGTGGAAACGGCGAGTTATTGAATTTAGCAGCTCCTCTGGCTAGTGAAGTGTACGGTCTGGATATTTCTGCCTACCAGATCGGTCTAGCCACCAAAAATTTAGCTCATCACAACAATGTGTGTCTCATAACCAGCAGCTTTACCGATTACCACCCCGGCCAGTCACTTTTCAGTAAAGGCTTTTCCCGCAAGTCCCTACACCATTTGACCGATGCTGAGAAGCTTACCTTTACACTTAACGTAGGCCCAGCCTTCAAATCGGGAGCTCTTCTCTATATCGAAGACGGTATCTTTTTTGAGTTTGAACGCCGAGACCTTGAGAAGAACTGGGATATATTACTGGAGCAGGCAGCCGCCTACTATGGAACGACCTGGGAAGCGAAAAAGCATGACATAATCAACAGCTTTACCCAAGAGTACCCATGCGGAGCAGGATATTGGCAGGAATGCCTGGAACGGGCTGGATTCGAAGTAATCGAGAGAAGGCCGAAATGCTCGTTCTACGGCGGGATCATGGCCCGTAAAAAGTATTAATAAAAGAGAATAACACAGGAGATAAGCAAAATGCCTGAAGTCGAACTTTTCTCACCCGGTTCTCTGGGGACATGTTGGTACGGCAAGTACCATTACTTGGAGCCTTGGGTAGGATGTGAGCACAATTGCCCCTACTGCTATTCTCGCTCCCGTATATCCGTACGAGAATCATTGCGCAAGCACGGTACAAAGTTTGACTGCCCCATCCCCCTTCTGCCCCCCGAACAGCTTCTAAGAGCTATAGATAAAGAGGCCAATTCCGGCCTAATCAATATCGTAAAGCTGTCTCGTTACACAGATATCTTCACTCCCCAATTTGTGCAGAATGGTTTAAGCCACGCTATACTGGAGGTGTTGGCCAAGTCCAAGGTTAAGCGTATAATCATAACTACCAAAGGCTTGCCCTCGTCCGAGATAATCCGGCTAATGACCGACAACGCCGCAAAATTCTCCTACAACGCAGCCTTCCGGCCCTCTGGTCTATTACCTGAAAGTCCGCTGGCCGCTTTTGACAGCCACCTTCACCCCATAGAGGAGCGCCTACAGGCTGCTCAGCAAATACAGAGCGGCGGTTGCCTTACCACCATCCACTGCGATCCCTTCGTAGCCGGAATCGACGATGCCCCGGAGGCTCTGTATCCTTTCTTGGAGTTGCTCAAAAAGTATCATTTAAATCGAGTAATGTGGTCCTATCTGCTCTTCTCCCCAGGCATTATGGAAGAAGTACGCCGAGCAGTGCCCGCCGCTGATCTAGATAAGATTTTATCCCGCTACAATACAGAAACCGGTCGTCAGGTTCTGCCCAATCAAGAAGACACCATTTCCTGGGCACAGAACAACGAGACGGCCTTAAAATCCGTCGATACAGTGGCTCAAGCTCTAATAGCTGGAGGCTTCCAGTTTGTGCTCTGCTCGTTAAAGAGTATCAAGGGGCTCGATCTCAGCAAGTACCCGCGTACTATGCTCTGTGACGGACAATTCTATGCCTAGACTCTTCATCCCCAATGCCGAAGAGGCTCTTCCCTACGCTGATGCCAGCTTCCGCGACTTCTTCGAGGCTAAGACGCTCAAGATGTTTCCGCGCTTTTTGGGTTCCCTTAAAACGGGCGACATTTTACTGAGCCCTTTGACCATAGAGACTGCTTTTGCCGATTACATATGTAGGTTGCTGAATCTGGGCCGACCTTCTGAAGTTATCATCAATTTTGAACTGGCTTCCTCCTATCTCGTAGGAGAGTCGATCAGCCAAGACGCCCAAGCCCGGCAAGAGATAGCTCGGCGCTGTTCCAACTCTACCCGTTACGAGCTTGAGCCCTACATGCAGACCGAGGCCGTGCATTGCCTAGGTCGCGAGCTTGCTCTTCCCGTGCGTGGCACCAGTAGCGAACTGGTCAATCAGGGCCTAATTGAAGCCATTAACGACAAAAGCTTCTGTAAGGGTCTGGGCCTAGGTTGCCAATGTCGGGTTGTGAGCGGACTCCAGGCCGATAGCTTGCCGGATTTGAAACGCGGTATTGCCCAGCTCAGCCGCCATTTGAGCACCGACCAGCACGATCTAATTATGCTGCGCAAGGTTAAGTATGCCGGCGGTGCGGGCAATTTGGTTGGCACGGCCGAGGAACTGCAGCAAAAAGTTTCCACCTGGTATAACGTAGGTCGCGTCTTGGTTGAACCTTTTATGCCCTTTGCCAGAATTTGCGGCTCTTTGAGTGTGCTGGAGGAGTCAGGTCCCCATTTTATAGGCCTAGATAGTCAGGTTTTTAATGAGGATGGCTGGTGTGGCTTCGATTATCCCGCTCACTTTGAGTTGAAAAAACAGGCGGTTCTGTCCAAGCTAGAAGGGGTAACCAAACGCCTAGAGCATGCCCTCTTCCAAGCTGGCGCCCGCGGCCTGCTCAACATAGACTGGGGCTTAGTTCAGGAAGAGGACGGCCTTTTAGAGCCAGTCCTTCTGGAGTGCAATTTCCGTCACAACGGATTTAGCTACGTGGTCGATATCGCCAAGAAACTTTTCGGAAGCCGCTGGAGAGACATGTACATCCGTTCCCGCGAGGCCGTTCCTACTTCTTGTGCCAATGCCCAGGCAGTGCTACAGGCTCTGGCTCCTTTGACCTTTGAGGGTGAACCTATTCTGTTGCGCCAGGCAGGTTCTGAGCGCGGCTTAGTCGTAACTTCTCCCCCCGCGCATGGCGGGGCGGCTCTGGCTGTTTTTGGCGACACGACCGAGTATGCCGATTCCATTTTGGAGATGGCCAAGAGGGCCTTGAATAGGAGTTATTAAACCTTGGAGAGGATCGTTGTCTGCTTAGCCTTTATACTTATCTTTGCCTTTAACTCGGTGGATAACGCTATCTCTCCTATAGTCCAAGCCTTAAGCTCCGATTTCGGTGTTTCCAGCGAACGAGCCCTGCTCTTTATTTCGGTATGCACCGGCGGCACAGTGGTAGGTCTGATCTTTGGCCCCTCTCTGGTGGCTTCCCTGAAAATAAACAAACTTTTGGGTTGGTGTGCCGCCATACTGGCCCTCTCCCAATTGAGCTTTGCTCTATCCAGTTCTTTTGAGCTAGCCATGGTACTGCGAGCCATCTCCGGACTTACAGCTGGCTTTATTGCCTCGGTAATGTGGCATCTCACCTTTCATGGCGTTTCCAAAGCCTATTTCCCAGCCATGATCGCCGTTTTGATGTCGGCTAGACCTCTGGCTACCGCGCTAGGTGTACCCGCCGCCGGTCTTTTAACTGACACCTATAACTGGCACCTGCCCATAACTATAATAGCCTTCTTTACGGGCTTAAGCGGCCTGGCTTTGGCCTGGCTTTATCCCCAACCCCACAACGGTAAAACTACCTTCCAAAATTCTCCAAACGAGGGTGCCTCAAAAGAGACGGCCTCCACCGAAGAAAGTAACCCGGCGGCCAACAAAGCAGTCCAAACTCAAAATGATCGAGATGAGTCTCCGGCCACTCAGGCCATAACCAGCAAAAATGCCCTGAGCATACTGAAAAAAATTATCGATCCCTACATTAAAGCCCTGTCTGTGCCGCTGGCTGTACCCTATTACATAGGCTCAACCATCAACCGCATGGCCTATTTTGGTTTTTACTCGTTCTGCGGTCTATGGTTCCCTTATCATTACGGCTTAGATCTCAAAGAGATAAGCTTCGCTCTTTTGATTATAGGCTTGGCCGACTGCCTGATAAACTTTGCTACCAATAGCATAATCAAGAAATTTGGTCACAAATTCACTTTTTTGACTAGCATCATTCTGTCTCTCTTAATCCTGCCGATCTTTATTTACGGCAAACTACCCATATCCTGGGCCATTGCCGCTATTGCCATTTTTATGACGTTAGATCGCATCTATTCTATGGCCCTGGTCATAAGCGTGCCCGACATGTTTCCCAGCGTGGGCGATAAGACGGCCTTCGGCTCCTTAAACACGCTCACCGCCTGGGGAGCTATGAGCATAATTGCCGCAATTCAGGGCTTCCTAACCGAAAAGCTGGGCCTGGGTTCCATGGAAACGCTTTTGATCGCCTGCTTTATTGTAGGCGGCCTGGCTATAACTTACGTGCAAAGCAGAACTGTTTTCGGCAAGGCCGTGCTGGAGTGCAACAAAAAGTAACCAGCACAGCGGCCAGCGCCCCCCCGGCCTGTCAAGGTTTAATCTGACCTAATCGGCGACAGCATCCATTTTTAAGACCCAACCACTTACGACTTCGGTCCGTAGTTAATTACTCCGTGAAGCAAAATATGCACAATTTCCGGAACGCTCAAATCGGACTCGCCCTCGCCATAATTATTCATGCAAGCCATCAAGATCACATTCCTGGCCACATGGGCTATGTGCAAGGCTCCTATATCACACAGGTTGCCCTTGTCTATATGCATCTGCAAAAATTTTACCAGGGGAGTATCCTCGGAATCTCTGAACTCTAAAAGCAGATTGCGTACTGCCGGGAAGGCGGCTGCAGCCTTCATTAACAAAAAAATTGTATCCAGATTTTTCTTTACATCGTGATAGTAAGCTTCACACAGCTTTACGCAACCATCTTCCAGTTCCAAGTTTTGATAATCGACATTATATTCTTCAAAGCTCCTCAGCTTCTCCTTAAAACGCTCAATAATGCTTACCAGTAGGACTTCTTTGGAGTCGTAATAGTGGTACATAAGACCTGGTGAGACGTGAGCGGCCTTGGCTATGTCTTTAGTATTTATGCCATCTAAGCCGTACTTAGAAAAGAGCTCGGTGGCCACATCCAAAAGCTGTTCCTTGCGTTCCTGATAGCGGTCAGAAACCGTTGCCCTTTTCTCATCTTCCTTCATAATGTTGCCTTAACCTTCCACTGCGGCTAGTTTCTAAAATTCTACAATTTAAGAATATGCAAACCAGACCACTTCTTCCAAAAATGGCTGTAAATGGCCACACTAACCATCCGTCGCCCTCTATCGTCGGGCCCTTTAGCATATTTTGGCAGAGAATCCTTCAATCTCCATACTATTCTTCAATAAAAAAGTACGTTGGCATCCCATAAATTTATTTTCACTGGATCGGCCTATGCAGATAGACTTCCAATCTTACCCTAATTTCTACTTAGCCAAGCCAATATGTTCAACATACACATGTCAGGCGGGAAATGAGAACTGGGCGAAGAACAGGCAGAGAGGGCGGTAGACAGCCTCATTGTGGGAATTTTCAAAACAAGCCTGCCTATTATTCTTACAGCGCAGGCGATCGGGTCTTTCGAAGATACGTCTAAGGGATCGACATCGGCCTGCTACAGCTACCTAGGGCGACTTTTATCCATATCTACAAAAAAAAGCGCCGACAATCAAAAAAAA
>OMRK01000103.1 GCA_900313515.1 uncultured bacterium
AACATAAAAACAGCATCCTCTCATATGATAAATGTAAACCCACAAACCCCAAGAATTTTACCGCCTGCCTGGGAAAATCCTCTGCCTCGCCGCTAATTCTCCAGCTTGAGTTTTTGATAACTGTGCAGAAACTTTTTGATTGAACCGCTCTCTTGCATATAGCTACGAGCTTGCTTACGCAGAACTTGAGCTAACTCTGTATCTCCAAATTTTTCGGCAACCTGTACACTTTCTCTCAAAGAGCCGAGCTTTTGACAGGCTTTGCGGACTTCCTTAACACGTTTGGCGGAAGTCGGATGGCTGCTGAACCAAGGAATGGATAGGCCGCGACCCATCTGCTTTTGAAATAGATCCAGTTTCTCCAACGTATTACAGAATTCGTTAGGATCGTAACCTGCAGCAAAGGTGAGCAGAACAGAAGTAGCGTCGGCCTCGTATTCCTGTTCGCGGGAAAAGCCCTGATTTACCAGATTAGCTGCCTGCCTGGCTCCTATGTATCCCCAGTAGCTCCTAGTAGTGTAGCGCAGCACATTGCCCAAGATGCTAACTGCATTGCTGCGGTTCCTGGAAGCTTTAGGATGTTTATGCAGAATGTGGGCAAATTCATGGCCCAAGACAGCGGCTAATTCGTCATCGTTTTCCAAAAGATTGAGCAGGCCGGAGGTGATAAAGATCGGTCCATTGTAAACGGAGAGAGCCTGAGCTTCTTGAGAATTTAGTAATATAAAATCACAGTGGTCGGCAGGGTAACCGTTTCCAGTTAAGAGCTTGCGCCCTACTTCGCGGACTCTGGCTATAGCCTGAGAATCCTGGCTGACGTTGTACCTGCTCTGCACCTGGGCAATGCCTTCTCTGGAAAGCTCTCGCTCGCGTCGACTCATACTTAAGTAACTGTTCTCCTTGGGAAAACAGACGCTGCAAGGGGTGTAGCCCTGGCGTTTAGCTAAGTTCTCAGTTTGGAAGACATAAGAACGGCTAGTTTGGGAGATGTGATCGGCGCCAGGTAGGTGGTATTTATTGCTTTCTGTGTTTACAATAACCTTTATGCCGGCTTGCTCAGCAGGAGGGCGCATGGCCTGGGCAGCCAACTGGCTCCAAGCATCTCCAAGATTGGCGGGCACGCGCACATCATGCTCCTCTAAACGCTCCATATCATAAATGTGACCGCACAGATCATCCTTAACTCGGCTCACCAGCATTACCTTGCGCGGTAGAATAACTTTAGAAGCATAGCGAGACTGCATAAATAGTGACAAGTTTTTTAATATTTCCGCCTTGTCTTGATTAGTTAGGGCCTGGCAGTATTCTCGGTTGAATATACAGTCTGGAGAGGAAACTATGTCCTGGCCCTCTTGAATCTGCAGGGCAGGGATGTCTGTGCGCAGTTGGCCCTGACTGTCGAAAGCAACCAAGCCTAGATCCGGGTGATATTGGGTGTCATCGTATCCCGGTGTATTGGGGAGAGTAACGGGGGAGTTTGAAAGATCGGGAGGGGATTGCGATGAGTCATAGTTTGGATTAGAACTTTCCAGGCCAGGATCAGGAGTATCCCTTGGAGGGCGGGGCGGCCGTGATGGGGTTGAATCATATTCCGGCCGACCAGGGGCTGGGTTGGTAGCCTCACCTTCATGGGTAGCTGAGTCGGTCGCACGGTTGGTGTGGGCAGGTTCTTGACCGCTGTAAACACCTTCTGAGGCAGGATAAAGATCAGATGGCAGTTCATCGGGCATCTTTTCCGGGGTGCCCTGATCCTTGGCAAGAATGTTTGCGGTGGATTGGAATCTGAACGGGGCTGAGTCTGTGGATTTTTGATCGGCAGGATCGGCCCAAACCTGGCTTGGGCTGGTAAATCCAGTTAAGACCAGGCCTAAGGCCGCTGTGATAATTTTTTTATTTGATATTATCGAATTCATTTTCTTTATAATTCGTCTCCTGCTGTGGAAGCTCTCCTGCTATTGGGTATGAAATCTGCAAATGATGGGTAATCTCTTCCAGAAACTGCATAAAACACGGCTCTTTTTGCGATTATGGCCGTTAAAACCTTTCGCATGGGCTGATGGATGGTCTAAGCAACAGGGCGCGAGATGATTTTTTTGCTTCGAGCCATTTAGGAAGACGCCGAGTAGGATGGCTTGGATAATTTGCGTAAAATTGCCAAAAGTCTTTGAGTTCAGTAACTGACATAAACGGACTTAATTGATTTGGTTGGGTAGATGTTTGTAAAAATAATTTAGCTTTTGGGTTGGGATCCACTGAGGTGTCGGTTTTGCATTGCCAAAGGAAAGCGGTTAGTTTTAAACCTAATGGAATGAGTGATTGATTTCAGTTTGCCTGGCTATAGGCAATGTAGGAAAATTGCCAGCCAAAGTCTAAAGAGCGCACCTCGGATTGGTGTCGAAAAGTTACGATAATTTTTCCAGTGAAGTGCGGAATATAGCCAATGAGTAGAACAGACGAACGAGCGGATGCCCTGTCTTGGGATAGCTTTTTAAGGGAAAGAGAAAATTCAAAGGCCTCGGCTAAATCGGATGGCGGAGCGATTAATGCGGCGAAGGGCCTTGATGAGGCTGCGAAAATACGCTTAATTGGACTTTTAAAAAAGGAAGACCCGCAGACTACGGGGCTCATCTTAGCCAAGTTTAAAAACGGTGATCAAGAAGCCGCTGAGCTTATGGTGCGCACTTTTTATCCGTACGCGGAGGCTGTGTTGGTTGCCTTGGAAAAGCGCGATCCGCAGAGCAGAGTTTTCGGTCAAAGCGGCGTAGCTCCGGCTCTTACTAGCACTGATAGCAAGCGCGGGGAATTTCTTAGTAATTTTTTCATTTCTTTTGTGCAGAAGGCACGCTCGCTAGATTTGAGTGGTGGAATTAGAGGTTATCTTTTCAAAAGTTGCATCGAAGCCTTTGAAGCCAAGGCCATGGCTTTGCCCGCTTCTGAGCAGCATAACGTACAGGGTGGAAAAGAGGAAAGTGATGGGGCCGGCTTCTTCTTTGAGGAGGAAGCAGGAAGTACGGGCTCGGTTAAGATTAAGCCGCCGAGTGCTGATCATGCCGATGATCTTTTCTTCGATGAGGCTTCCGAGCCTGTCAAAAAGAAGATCTCTGGCATTCCTGCTAGCCAGGCTTTGAGCAGTTTTTCTAGGTCGGGTGGCCGTCGTGTCGGAAAGCAAACTAAGGCTGCACCTGTCAACGATAACAGAAATAATTCAGGTTTGGATACTTCCAGGCAGGCGCAGGGCGGCCAGGGGGGGCAGGCCGTGAAGGCCGCGCAGACACTAGTCCGACAGCGCAGTGAACGTGTCATTACTGATGATGTGTCTGAAGTCGAGAAAAGTGAGAGCGGGGGTGCGGTTGGTCGGCAAGGGCCGGTGGTGGGTAAGACCCCGTTAAGATTGCAGATCGAGCCACGTGGAGGGCAGAAGGGGGCGGCTGTTTTACAGGCAGTTGAACAGAATGGTCTACGTTCAGGTTCGAAAGATGGACGGGGAAATGTGCGTGGCAGTGCATCCGGAGCTTTTCGGGGTGTGAGGACTGGGACCGATCAGGGCGGTGCGATAGCCTCTCTTACTCGTGGTGGTTTCCTGCCTATCGGCAAGAAGGGAGCTACTCGTGGTGCTGAAGGTAAGGAAACGGGAGCAGGGGTACCTTCTGGGCGGTTGGCCGTTAAGGTGGGTGAATCGGTTAGATCTGAGGCTGGGGCTAACCGCAGTGGCAGTTTCGACCAGTTTGCCCGGGAGTCGCGCGGCGGCGTTAATAACGGCAGGCAGGTGGATGGATTAGGCAGTTCTGGAAGCGGTGCCATACATTTAGCTCCTCCTTTGGATTCAGAGGAACTTGAACAAGCACAGGCGGCTCAGGTAGACGAGGAGACCTCGGCTGCTGCTGCCAGAGTTACCATATCTCGCCGAGCTCGTCAGCTGACAGAATCGTTAAAGCGGCTGGCCAACTCCGATCTGGAAGCTTACCGGACCGTAGTGCTGCGTTATTTCGCTGGCAATACTTTTGCTGAGCTTTGTCAGAATCTGGAAGTTTCGTCTTCTAAAGAAATAGGTCTGCGCCTTTTGCGGGGCTTACGGACACTCTCTCTTCCTTAGGTGGTTATAATATGCCAAGACCCAAAGTTGTGGCTACGTCGGCAGTGAGCTGCCAAAATGAGTATATTCGAGCGATGCTGGTTCCCTACGCGGAGCGCTCTTTGGCTAAAAGCAATCGTGCGGAAGTGGAGGCGCATGTCGCTGAATGTTCTTCCTGTCGAGATGAGTTGCGCCGTTTGCAGGAAGTCATGCGTCCTCTCAGTGAGCTGGCTAAAGACGGATTTAAACCTGTTTACGATGCCCATCCTTCTCATGAGCAATTGTTCAACTATTCAGTCAAGAATCCGGAGCAATCCAAAGAGGAACGGCGGGGCATCCACCTGCACGTTTTGATGTGTCAGTCCTGTCAGGGAGAACTTGACCTTATAGCTCAGGTGGAACATGATTTCAGCAATCTATCAGCTGGTGACAGTGCCAAATGGATCATGCCGCCGGTGCTACGTAATCTGTTTTCTCACTCTAAAACACGTCATTCCGGCGTAAGTGAAGTCAAGCACGCTGAAAATATTCCTTGGCGTGATCGCTTGTCAGCTCTGATGCAGAAGATCAATCTGCGTTTAGGCGTAGTGATTGTAGCCATACTGGTGACAATATTCTGTTGTTTGTATTTGGTGATGTGCGGTGGCGGTGACGAGGAGGCGGAAAACGGTAATTCTAAAGCGCAAGTTACTGCAGAGAATGGAAAATCTGCAGACCGGATCGGGAGCAATCCGGGGCAAAAGGGCAGTGGCGCTGCGCCGCCGGGCAGCAAAGAGGCTGCCAAGAATTTACGTAAGGTGAATAGTTGGTCTCCAGTGGCTATTGGTACATTGGAGCTTAGTAAGGCATGTGAGCTCTTGGATAGGCTGAGAATACCCTATGTGTTGGCGGATGACTCCTTGGAAGTATCCTCGGACGATTTAGAAAGAGCTAATGCTGAACTAAAACGTGAGCAGGAGGGGCGGAGTTCGGACTCATCAGGTATGGGACAGAACTCCGCAGTGGCCGAGGACAGTGCTGGGCAGAATGATTATCGAGAAGCTCAACCTCAAGAAGGGGAGGCTTCTTATAACTTAGGGGGAGAAAATAGTGCGGATAACAACTATGCCGCTGAAACTTATGGGGAAGCTTATCCGGAGCAGGCAGAGGTCTCTTATAGCGGGCAGTCTGGTAGCTCTTATGAGCAACCGATAACTTCTTACCAGGGTGGCGGTGGAGACAGCGCTGAGGTATCGAGGCCGGCCGACACTGTGTCGCCTAAGGCTGAGGACGCTGTACGGAAACCAGAGGAGGACAAGCCTGTGAACGTTAATAAGCGTCAGGTACCGATCTTTTCTCAGCCTCGTGTAGCCATCCCCGCTAAAAAGCGTTCCAATCGGCCTGCTCGCACTTATATTGCTCCCAGTTACCAAGAAACCGCCAAATCTGCGACATCAACCGAAAATACCAATACAGTTTCAACCGGCGTTGCTCCCGCACCTATTTCAGCTACCTACCTTTCCGGCAATACCTACAACGATTCCAAACCTAAAGATATGACGCCCCCTTCTCCTGCCGTGATACGTCCGGAGGCGGGTGAGGATATTATCCATACACGGCGCACCGAGACTCGGCCGGCTGTTGCCAGTGATGATGGGCAAGAGGTGCCGGTCGCAGATAATGCGGCTGGGGCGGAAGGCGAGGCGGATGACGGCCAGGCGGTAGTTGGCGGCAATACTTACAACGATTCGGACAGTATTGTCAATCGTGAGGTCATTGAGTAAAGAGGTGTTGTGGGCGTTACTATATTAGAGGTGAGCAATTTAGAGTATTGGGGCAATAGGGTTCGTTTGCGCAAGCCTTTTTCTTTTGCTCTTGAAGCTGGCGATATAGGGGTCGTAATAAGCCAGAACCTCAGTTGTTGCTCCAATTTGTTACGTAGCGTTATAGGATTGCCTCCCAGCCGTTCGGTGAGCATATGCGGTTACCAGGTTAGCAGTTCTATGGCTAGGCATCTGTTTGGCTTTGTCTCCGGTTGTTCGGAACTTTACGATGATCTAACTGTATGGCAGTTTCTAAATCTATTTGTAGATATTTATTCAGTGGATTTAAATTACCGCCCTTATGCCATTTATGAGGCCTTGGAACTTACTCGATTAGTACCGTTTAAGGACACACCTATTGAAAAAATCACGGATCTTAACGTGCGCAAGCGTATCTGTCTGGCTCGAGCCTTAGTGCATAGTCCGCGTCTTTTAGTTGTTGAAAATATTTTTCAGGGCAGTGATTTTCGCAGTTGGCAATTGATTGCTGATATTGTTAATGATGCCAGAAATACCGGCAAGGCAGTTTTAGTTTCTGCGGAAAATCTGCTCCATATTAATACCTTTTACAGCCAGTTATTTCTAATTGGTGAAGATGATGTGATATTGAGTGGAAAGTATCCGGATGTAGTCAAGGAGCTGGCTCAGTACCAATTGATTCAGATTCAGGTCTTAGATGAGGGCGTTGATGCCCTTCTGAGTTGTTTGGAGCAGGCGGGAAATGTTTTTAACCTATTGCAAAAGGAAGATGATTTGGGAGTCTTCCGTTTTTTTTTCAAGGGTACAACATCAGAGTTGCAGGCTCTAACTGCCAAGCTTAGCTCTCAAATTCCGATAATATCCTGTATATCTTGTAATAATTTTTTTGGTCGGTAGAAATAAAAAGTCGATAAATACCGGTTGCTTAACTGTTAAGTGGTTGAAAATTGGCTATGTACATGAAAAGAGTATGACGAGAGGGAGTACTTGAATATGATTGACCTCCGGCTAAAATAGGAAAACGGAGAAACCGGGAAGGATTCCCACCGGGATTGTTGAACCGACCTTGAAAGTTTGTCGGTGTGTGTGCGGTATGTCCGGCACGCATTCGGCTTTGACGGATTCGTCTGCCTCTCACGTAACTTAGGCTTGTGAGAGACTGGTGACTTCGCTTGAAGTGGGGCTGTCAAATGGTCCCGTCAACATTTAGATGGCCCTTTGGTGGGCCGAGAAAGCGAGGGGAGTAGGCTAAATGCGTAAATTTACGGCCACGCTCTTCCTGCTGGCCACTTTGTCGCTGGGTTGCCTAGCGGTAGGTGCTGCGCCAGCTGTGGCGGATGAAAGTCTAAAGACGGTAGATGTAGTAACTGAGTATGGTCCCTACAGCTACAATCTTTATGAGTATCCTTCTTATAATAACGGTTTCTTGTTTTACAAAAACAGTTACGTTGAGTTTGATTCGGTTCAGGGCAAGTTCTGGAGAATAGACGCTCCTAGGTTCAATGTGCACATTCAGAGTGCTCCTCCTGTCGATGTGCTGTTAGGCACCGCTCGTACGTATGATACCGTCGATGACTTCAAAGTTATCTTTTATGCTCCCGATGGTACCGTGCTTTTCACTCAAGACAATGCCCGTCCTGACACTCCTTACAGCTTCCCCGTCACTGGTGAGAAGTACGATAAGGTGCGTGTGCGCATAGAGTGCAGGGCTGTTCAGAACGTTGACGCTAAGTTCATCGTTTGGGAACCCGTCAACCCTGTAGTGGCTGAGCCTTTGTGCAAGAGTAAGAAGAAGAAATAGAAGCTGTTTTTAGAATAATCCGATTATGAAAGTGATGCTGCGAGGTGTCACTTTTTTTTTGCTCAAAAAGGTCTGGACACGATATTCCCTTTCGCTTCAATGGAAGGAAATTGGTTTGGAGGCCTTTGAATTAGATGGATTGATATGATTAGAGCTTTTGATCTGGAATTGCTGCGCGGCATTGGCCTATCGGTGGTTTTGGCCGTAATTATCTATTACTGTTTTACGTGGTTTTGCTATCGCTGGAAGACTAATATTCAGCTTATTAAGACCCTTCAGGATCACTGGCGCCCCTTTCTGCTGATTATCGGCATTCTCATCCCCGTTGCTAATTCGTGCTACTGGATAAAGGCATGGACTGGCTTTTACACGGAAATTTACACCGCCCTTCTTTTAGTTCTGGTGGCTATGGGTGGTGAGGTCTTTATAGGCATTTTTGAGCATATGAAATTAGGGGAGCGTTTCCCCAAGCCTGTTTGGAACGGCTGCTTCTATTTCCTACGCTTTGCCTTGTACACCGTTTTAATTTGTTTCACTTATAACAACGTTGTCCAGCAGGGAGTCAGTCAGGGTGAGTTAGTTCTAGCGGTTTGCTATACTGCAGCCGTTTACATGGTCCTAAAATTTGTGCATAGCTTTATCTTTGATGATATAAATTTTAAGAGCGAGCTTATTCGCAACATTTTGCAGAAGATAAGGACCCCTGGCCATATTATTGTTGTTGTGCTTACTTTGATGTATGCCTGGACTTGGACTCCCATTAAGGCTCATGAGGTTGTCAATGTCAGCAAATATCTCTCCGTAGCTTTGGCTGCCGACA
Source organism: uncultured bacterium (assembly GCA_900313515.1). Classification (GTDB taxonomy): domain Bacteria; phylum Vulcanimicrobiota; class Xenobia; order Xenobiales; family Xenobiaceae; genus Bruticola. Next base: position 8,475 of record OMRK01000103.1, read on the forward strand.
TTGGCATTATGATAATCGAATCTGTCTTCTTTTTTATTTTCGGTTATTATTTTATTAAGGTTAAGCCTATAAAAATTTCCAAACTTATTCAAGATCTGTGCCGCTTAACTGTTTACGTTGTTCTTGTTTTAACTATTCTATCCAATGCCTTCAATGTTAATTTGTCCTCTCTATTGGTAGGCTCTACAGTTATATCGGTCATTATCGGTCTCGCCCTTCAGGAAACCATGGGTAATTTCGTGGCTGGCCTATTCCTTGATTTCGCTGCTCCTTATCGGGCTGGTGATTATATTGAGGTGGGTGGGCTGGCCGGAACTGTGGAAAAGGTGGACTGGCGCTCAACTGTTTTGCGCCTCATTACTGGTGAGCGCAATATTCTGCCTAACTCGACTGTGGCCAAATCTAACATCAAAAATTATTCCGTGCCTACCAGGATGCAAGCTCGTAATGTCATTGTAGGCGTTGGTTATGAACATTCTCCCGAGCTGGTACGCCGGGTGCTTTTGCAGGCGGTTAAGGCCGTTCCCGAGGCTTTGCAGACTCCGACCCCTAGTGTTTGGCTTATGGATTTTGCCAGTTCCAGCATGGATTATCGAGTAAATTTCTGGATTGAGGATTTTAGCCAAGGACTATCCATTGAATCTAAGGTCCGGGAATCGATCTGGTATCACTTCGCTAGAGAAAAGATCAATATTCCTTTCCCCATAACTACTGTTATTACTAATAGTGAGGATAAACACGCCGAACGCGAGGCCGTTGCCGAATTCTTGAGTCGATTGGATATTATGCAGGAGCTCTCTCCCGATTTTGTTAAGGCTTGTGCCGGATTGGCAAAAATTAAACTTTACGCTAGCCGTGAGCAAATATATCCCAGCCCCGTGTTGAGTGAGGATGATGCCTTCAGTGTAGTTAAATCAGGTCGCCTGCGCATGGTGATGATTGCGAAAACACCTACCGTGTCTATAAAGACAGATCTCAGTAAACATGCTGATAGTCCAGATTCGGAAAATAAGTCGGAGCAGCTCCAGACCGTTGGTTTAGAAAATAATTCTAACGGTACCGAAACCGAGCTTAGGGCAGCAAAAATTATAGAGTTGCATAAGGGTGATATCTTCAGTGAAAAGATCGCGGATATGGACCACTTTGAAACTATTGTGACTGCTTTAGAGGAGACGGAAACGGTCAATTTTTCGGCTGCTAAACTGCGTCAGCTCAAGCGGCTGTTCCCTGAAGAATACGATAAGGTGAAAAAGGCGGCTGTGCACTAGGAAAGGCTCAAGTCTGACAAGCTTTTGGAAGACCCTGCAGATTTTAGGCGGGAATTTAGGCAGTTGTTGGGGAACTGCTCCTGCGGAGTCTTTTAGAGAATTGATTAAGTTTTTCTTGGGAGGTTACGCTTAATGTCTCCAGATGTAAAGAACAAGACAGCTCGGCCCAAGCCGTTTTTGCGTCCTGAGTATTGCAAGGGCTGCGGTCGTTGTGTGGCTGCCTGTCCTAAAAAGTGCATATCTTCCACGGGTGAGGTAAATCCGGAAACCGGCTGCGTTCCCGTGCAGATTAATTATCAGGAGTGCATAAGTTGCGGCACTTGCTTCATGGCCTGCCCCGAGCCTTATGCGCTGCATCCAGACAATATTGAGTATTTTTGGGAAGTGCCGAACGGGCAGCCGCAGGAAAAGTTGCCGACGGCCGAAGATATTCCAGACCGCATAATTCCTCTGCCGAACCTTGAGCCCATGATGATTAAGGGAACCTATGCCTCAGCCATAGGGGCTCTGCTGGCCGGGTGCCGCCATTTCTTTGGTTATCCCATTACCCCCTCCACCGAAGGGGCCGAACTTATGGCCAAGATTTTGCCTCATGTTGAAGGCGTTTTTCTGCAGGCTGTCAGTGAAGTAGCCACCATAAATTATATGTACGGTTGTGGTGGAGCTGGTCGACCCTGCATGACCTTTACCTCTTCACCGGGATTCAGTCTCATGTTGGAGGGTATCTCCTACATGATCGGTGCTCAAGTTCCTGGCGTAATTGTAAATGTTATGCGTGGTGGTCCTGGTTTAGGGAATATAGCTCCAGAACAGGCCGATATTAAGCTGGTGTGTCGCGGTTTAGGCCATGGCAATACCCATGCCATTGCTTTGGCACCCTCAGATCCGCAAGAAATGCTCGATCTCACCATGGAGGCTTTCAAACTCACTTTTAAGTACCGCTTACCGGTGATTATTTTGGGTGATGGCTATTTAGGGCAGGTTACCGGTCAGGTTAAGCTGCCGGATCACATGATTGAGCCGGGCATTCCCAAATGGGCCGTTGCTGGTGATCATGATCATCGAGCCAATCTTATATGCTCAATCCAGTTGACTGACGTTGATTTAGAAAAATTCAATGAGCATTTAAACGATGTTTACCGGAATATCACCGAGCACGAGCAACGTTCCGATCTCTTCATGACCGATGACTGCGAGGTTCTTTTTGTAGCGGCCAATACCCCGGCCCGCATGGCCAAGGGCGCCATCAAGATCCTGCGGGACCAAGGTATTAAGGCCGGTCTGTTCAGGCCGATTACGCTTTGGCCCTTCCCCATAGATGCCTTATTGCCGCTTTTGCAGAAGAAACTGCATCGCATAGTGGTGGTGGAAGCTTCACCGGGACAACTGGAGGATGAAATGTATCTGGCTTTAAGCCATGCTGGGGCTGTGAACCTCCCGCCTATTGAGCATGTGCGTCATCTGGGAGGCATTTTACCGCAGAGCCAGGAGATTGCTGCGGCTGTTCTCAAAATGGAGGAGGTGCAGTAATGAACCACGTTTTTTATGAGACCTTCGAGCGTCACGCTCATGGCCAGGGTATAAAGGCCCATTCCACCCATTACTGCCCCGGATGTGGCCATGGTTTAATTCACAAGTATCTCTCTGAGTCTATTGCCGAGCTGGACATTCAGGATAAGACTGTAGCGGTCTCTCCGGTAGGTTGCAGCGTGTTCCTTTATTACTACATGAACGTAGGTAATCAGCAGGCTGCCCATGGTCGAGCCTCTGTAGTAGCGCTGGCTCAGAAGCTGGCCCGTCCCGATTCTATAGTTGTTGCCTACCAGGGAGATGGCGATTTGGCCTCAATTGGTTTGGCAGAGATTGTGTCCGTGGCTCAGCTGGGTTTACCAATCACAGTTATTTTCGTTAATAACAGCACTTATGGCATGACTGGCGGCCAGATGGCTCCCACTACGCTTATCGGTCAAAAGATGACCACCTGCCCCGATGGGCGTACGCTTTCGATGGGACAACCTATGAAGGTGGCTGAGCTTATTGCCGGCTTAGACGGTCCCGTTTATGTTGAACGTGTGGCCCTTTTCGATCATAAGAGTCGCCTGCAAGCTAAGAGGGCCATTAAAAAGGCTCTGCAGGTGCAGATTGAAGGTAAAGGCTTCTCATTTATTGAGGTCGTTTCCGAGTGCCCTGTGCAACTCAAGTTGGAGCCGGTCAAAGCTTCCGAGTGGGTGCGCGAGAATATGCTCCCTGTTTATCCCTTGGGGGTTAAAAAGGATACTGTTGCCAGTATTGAGGAGCCACCGGTTCTAAAGCGTATTCCTTACGATAGCGATAAGCTTTTACAGGAGATTGGTGTAACTCATGAGAGTGCTCCTCACTTTGCCAAGGCATTCCCTACCCACTTAGATCCCGATGATGTGGGAATTAAATTCGCCGGAGCCGGTGGTGATGGCGCTCAGACGGCTGCCTTACTGCTGACCAGGGCTGCCCTGCAGGAAGGATTCGATTCTACTCATATTCCCAGTTACGGTCCGGAATCGCGCGGTGGTACCTCTTATGCCGATGTGCATGTCGCCCATGAAGTACTCTCGCCGGCGGTGCCTAATCCTCACATTTTGGTTGCCTTCAATGCACCGAGTTTAGTTAAGTTTGCTTCCAGTGTTTTGGAGGGTGGTATTATTCTTTACGATAGTGCGGTTATTTTTGAGGTGCCCCCAGTGCCTAGGGGAGTTAAGGTTTACGGTATACCTTTTGCAGAAATTGCCCAGAATCTTGGTCGGCGTATTCTCAAGAATGTGGTATGTTTGGGCGCATTCTGTGCCGCCACCAATATCTTCCCGCAAGAATCCTTCTTGGAGGCTCTCAAGCGGGGGTTAAAGAAGAATCCCAAAATTCAGGAAATTAACCGTGAGGCTTTCTTTGAGGGAGTTAAGGCCTTTGAGGCTGCTTACCCGGACAAGCGGTAATTAACTGGTTCTACGAGGGGGGGCTGAAAAAGTATCGATAACCCATTGGAGGGCAAAATGGACAATAAGGCTAACGATAACGCAAATGAAGTCGGTGGGGCTTCTGTGGCGGCACAGGTGTCCGAACCTGACGAATTCTTGCTGGGAGCCCCGAAATCCTCAGCAGGTGGAGGGGATTCGGTCGATGAGTTCTTGACTCCACTGACGGCCTCTGAGTCTGTTCAGCCGGCTAAAGATGAGGCTGGTAGTGCTTCGACGACTGCCCCTGCGTCCTCCGGTGGTCATTTTTCTCTAGATGATCTGTTAAGCGATGACGATCTTCCTCCTATATTCGGTGGAGCAGGAACGAAAAAGGTCTCCCCACCGATTGGAGCGGAAGTTAAGGTCTCTTCAGCAACTACTCCACCCGCTTCGTCAACGTCTTCTGGAATAATAAGAACAACTGCTCAGGCAAGTGCTTCTAAAGTTGTTGCGAGTCCGGTTGCGTCGGGTCGTTCTGCTGTTTCTGGGAGTGATGCTGCGTCGGCTACTCCTTCTAGTCCGCAAAAAAACTCCACCAGCCAGTCGGCTAGTCCTGAAACGCCGTTGTCCCCGGAACATGAAAAGACTGTGGGTGAGTTGGATGTTTTAACCAAAATAGTGGATAGCCTGGAATTCTTGTCCTATTTGAAGCCACGTATCAAGAGAATCCGCAATGCTGGTTGCGATCCCCATGATCTCATTGGATTATACCGCATGGCCTCGCAGGTTATGCTAGAAAATCTGCAACGCCAGACCGAAATTATGCAACGTAACAAGGCCGAATACGACAAACAGTTGCGTCATCTGGAAGAGGAAATGCTCTTTGCTCAGTCCAGTGCCTTAGTTACTGGCAAGAAAGGCCAAAATTTGGGCCGAGGAAGTCAGAACTCCTATGCGTCTTCTCGGCTGGCCGAGGCCGCTCAGGCGGCTGCCCAGGTTAGCGCTCAGGCTTACGGCGCCGGTGCCCAGGACGGTTCACAGTCTACCTCCGCTACTAAAGCTTCCGAGCGCAGTTCCGTCGACAGTGAAACCTCAGAAAGTGCGGCCCTTGAGGCTATGCGTAAGCAGATGGCCTTTAAGGATGATCTGCTTTTGAAGGCGCGTATGGCCGAAGAGGATGCAGAGAAGCGTTGCGAGAAGATGGCTAATGATGTAGCCAATATCCGGGCTCGGGCGGAAAAAGATCTTAAGCTGAAGAGTCAGAGAGCTAAAGAATCGCTCTTCAGCCGCTTGCTACCAGTTATGGACAGTTTTGATGGAGCCTTGAGAGCTAAAGATACCTTAGCAACTTTGGAGGGAGCTATCAAGGGCTTGGAACAGATTCACACCCAGTTGTTGGATTGCTGCGCGGGTGAGGGTTTAGAAATTATAAAGGCTGAGGGTGAGCCGTTCGATCCTAATTTCCATGAAGCCATGGGACATGTCACAACCTCAGAACTTCCGGAAGATTACGTATTTGATGAGCTTCGCCGGGGCTATCTGTTGGACGGAAAGCTGCTGCGCGCTGCTATGGTGCGTTTATCTAAGGCCGATCCAAATGCACCTACGGCCGCTCCTACACCGGCAGCCGAGCCTGCGCCCGCGGCCGCTCCTACACCGGCAGCTGAGCCTGCGCCCGCGGCCGCTCCTACACCAGCAGCTGAGCCTGCGCCTACAGCCGCTCCTACACCGGCAGCTGAGCCTGCTCCCGCGGCCGCTCCTACACCAGCAGCTGAGCCTGCGCCCGCGGCCGCTCCTACACCGGCAGCTGAGCCTGCGTCCGCTGCTACTCCCGCACCGTTGGTTTAGTTTTGATCTATGTCTGTGCCGGAGCTGTTCCCGCAGAATGGTGGATGGCGGCTTGGTTTTAAGGTGGATTATGTGGCTATTGAAACTTGATTACAGTTCTTTCTTAATAGGAAAAAGGTAAGACATATAGAAAAAACAAGCGGGCAGCTTTGATACGGCCTTCCTTCTTGTCGAGGTTTAATTTGTTCATGAAGCGTCGTCATGTGAGGGGTCGTGTCTGGTTGAGAGGACGTCAGAGCTGGTTGTGTGTTCTGCGCTTGGGG